>DASPOZ010000191.1:0-8300 GCA_035625755.1 Candidatus Sulfotelmatobacter sp. | reverse complement strand
CGGCGTCTCAGGCGCCCCCTCACCCGGGCCCTCTCCCCCGCCGGGGGCGAGGGAATCATAAACTCGCCCTCTCCCTCGCTGAGGGAGAGGGTGGGGGTGAGGGTGTCAAGCGCCTTCATGAATAATGTGGGTTAGGGCGCCTGCGTGCCGTCTCCCGCCGACCGCACGGGCGAGAAGGATCGCGTGTCAGGAAGCGCGCCGCCGGCATTCCGTGTGCGCGAGGCCACCCCTGCGGACAACGCCGCGCTGTTGGCCTTGGACCGCCAGTGCGTCATGGCGGCGGCCACCCCCATGACGTTCGATCGATCCCCGGACTTCTTCGCCCGCTCCCGCCCGTACGCGTACTGGCGGGCGTACGTCGCCGAGGCGGACCACGGGCTCATCGGCGTCGCCGCCATGGCCTTGAAGCGGGTGCTGATCGACGGGAAGGCGGCGCGCGCGGCCTACTTCTACGACCTGCGGGTGGCGCCGGAGGTGCGCCGCCTGGGCGTGGCGAAGGCCATGGGGGACGCCCTGCGGGCGCATACCCGGTCGCTCTCCCCGGACGTGGTGTACTCCCTGGTGGTGGAGGGGAACGTCCCCTCGCACGGCTTCGTGGAGAGTCGAGGCTCCCGCCCCCTCCGCTCGGGCGCCTTGAGCCTGATCTCCATCGAGCGGGTCCCGGCCGCCGAGCCCGCGCGCCTCCGGCCCCTTGAGGCGGCGGACGTGCCCCGGGTGATCTCGCTGGTGCAGGCGGCGCATACAGGGCAGGATCTCCTGCCCTTTCCGGATGCCGCATCGCTGGCCGAGCGGATCGAGCGCGTCCGGGAGTTCGGCTTCCGGGGGCTGTACGGGTGGGATGCCGGAGGCGGGCTGGCCGGGTGCTTCGGGCTGTGGGACTACGGCCCGACCATGCGCATGCGCATCCTCCGCCCCGCGGGCGAGTGGGCGCCGACGGCCGGGCGCGACCTGAACCTCGTCTTCCTCATGCCTCTGGGATTTCGCGGGGACGCCGGGCAGGCGGTCCGGCTGGCCGCCGCACGGCTGCGCCAGGAGCTGGGGATGTCCTCCGGGCACGTCCTGGCGATCCCGCGCGATGTGGAAGCCCCCGGGTACGCCGCACTGGACCGCTTCGGATCCCTGGACCTCGGCTTCACCGTGTTCGGCGTGAACGTGGGCGGGTCGGGGGGCCTGTCCTTCGGCACGCGGCCGGTCTTCGTGGATCCGGCCGACCTGTAGCGCCGGCGCACGTTCGCCGCCCGCGCGCGAGGCAGGGGGACGCGGGCGCCGCCATCGCCCCCTCGGCCGGAGCGCCTGCTCCGCAGGCTCCTGCGGCAAGGCGATCGGGGGCCTCCTTCTCCCTCGCCACATTGATATATAGAAGAAGCCGCCGGGTCCCCTCTGGCTCCTTGCCGTGCCGTCCACCTTGCTCTCCCCTTCCTCACACCTGGCCGACCACAAGCGTACGTTCCGTGCCTCGCGGGTGGTGGGGGGCGGACCCGCTTCGGGCCCCCTGGTCGGCCAGAACGGGCCCGGCTCTGGTCGGCCAGCGCGGCGCGATTATTCCACCGATCCCGTCCCGTGCCTTCAACCTCGCCTCCCCCGCGCGGTCCAAGCAGAGGGGAGACACTCCCCAGAAGGAGGCACGGAGATGCACATCAAGATGCTCGTCGGCACGTTCGGCTGCGCGGTGGTCCTGGGCCTGGGCATTCCGGGGGCGTGGGCGCAGACCACTTCGACCCCTTCCTCCGGGACCCCGGACGGCCCCCAGACCTCCGCTCCGCCCGCGGGGCAGAATACCGATCTCCAGCGGGACCGGGCCGATCTCCGCCAGGACCGGCAGAACATCCAGAACGACAAGGCGGCCGTCCAGCAGGACAGGCAGAACCTCAAGCAGGACTGGCAGAACATCCAGGCCCAGGAGCAGAAGGTCCAGCAGGATCGCCAGCAGCAGCGCCAGCTCTTCCAGCAGCTCCAGAAGGACAAGGCGGCGGGCAACCAGTCGGCCGTGCAGGCGGACCGGACCGCCCTCCGGCAGGAGCACCAGACGCTCAACCAGGACCGCCAGACCCTTGGGCAGGACCGGCAGAACGCCCGGCAGGCCCGGCAGGGCCTCGAGCATGACCGCCAGCACCTCCGGCAAGACCGGCGGGACTGGCGGCACGATCGGGCGGACCTGCGCCGGGACCGGCAGGGGCAGAACGGCGGCGGGAACGCGCAGGCGCGCGGGCAGCGGCACGGGGCCGCGCGGTAGCGCAGCGGGCGGCCAGCCCGGGGCAGCCTCCGGCCGGGGCGTCGGCCGGGGGCCAGCCCCGGGTTCGGGCCGTTGCGAAGACAGAAGGTCCTGGCCGCGTCAGTTCCGTTTCTCGCCCTCGCCCCGCCACGGCCCACCAGCCTTGCCGCCGTTCCAGCCCGTGTGCTAAAGTTCCCCGCACCTGCACGCGGCGACGCGGGTCGCGACCCGGCGGCGCGCCGGCCCCCGCGCGGGGCGAGGCCGCCGGGCGGAAGGCCGCGGGAGGACGAGGATGAAGGAGCGGGCGGGGGCGGCGCTGGCGGGCACGTTCGTGATGGCGGCGTGCGTGGTCTTCGCGCACGCCTGGGCGCCCGACGCGCACGCCGCGGCGGCGAGGGCCCCGAACATCGTCTTCGTCCTCACCGACGACCTGAGCTGGAACCTCGTCCAGTACATGCCCAACGTGCTGGCGATGCAGCGCGAAGGCACGACCTTCTCGAACTACTTCGTCACCGACTCGCTCTGCTGCCCATCGCGCTCGTCGATCTTCACGGGGAAGTTCCCCCACACCACGGGCGTCTACACCAACAACCAGCGTGACGGCGGCTACGCCGCCTTCCTCTCCCACGGCAACGAGCCGCTCACGTTCGCCGTGGCGCTGCAACGCGGCGGCTACCGCACCGCCATGCTGGGCAAGTACCTCAACGGATACTTCCCGAGGCGGCACGGCGTCCCGCCCGGATGGGGCGAGTGGGCCGTGGCCGGGAACGCCTACCCCGAGTTCAACTACGTGCTGAACCAGAACGGCCGCATCGTGCCCCACGGGGACACGCCACAGGACTACCTGACCGACGTGCTGGCCGAGCTGGCCGATGGGTTCGTCCGCCAGGCGGCGCGCGGACCCTTCTTCATCGAGGTGGCCACCTTCGCGCCCCACGCCCCGTACATCCCGGCGCCCCGCGACGCCCAGAAATTCCCGGGGCTCGCCGCGCCGCGCACGGCCGCCTTCGGGGCGCGCCCCGACGCGGAGGCGCCCCGCTGGCTGAAGGAGATCCCGGCGCTGGCGCCGCGTGCCGTCGCGAACATCGACAAGCACTTCCGGATGCGGGCGCAGTCCGTGCTGGCGGTGGATGCGATGGTCGGCCGGCTGCGGGCGACGCTGGCCGGCCTGGGCGTGGAGCGCGACACGGTGGTCGTGTTCAGCTCGGACAACGGCCTGCACATGGGCGAATACTCCATGCGCCCGGGCAAGATGACCCCCTTCGACATCGACATACGGGTGCCCCTCATCGTGGTGGGCCCCGGCGTGGCGAAGGGGCGCGCGGTGGACGAGATCGCCGAGAACGTGGACCTGGCGCCCACCTTCACCGAGCTGGCCGGGGCGTCCGCGCCGACGGCGCCCGACGGGCGGAGCCTCGTGCCGCTGTTCCAGGGCGGGGCGGTCCCCGACTGGCGGCGCATGGCGCTGGTCGAGCACCGGCGTCCGTTTCCCGACCCGACGGACCCGGATGCGCCCCTGCTGCACGCCGAGAACCCGCCCTCGTACGAGGCGGTGCGCACGGCGAAGGCCATGTACGTGGAGTACAAGACGGGCGAGGTCGGCTACTACGAGCTGGGGGCGGATCCGGAGGAACTCCGGAACGTGGCCTCGCGCCGGCCCGCGGCGGCGCGCCAGCGGTGGCACGAGGTGCTCCGCGCCAACCGGGAGTGCGCGGGGGCGGAGGCGTGCTGGAACGCGCAGCGGCTGATCACCGAGTGATGCGGCCCGCCGGGCTGGACGCCGCGGGCGCGCCGGCCGCTGCGTCTGGTGATGAGGGCGGCTGCGCCCCCACGCTTACGCGGACTGCCGGGGGGTCGGGTCGTCCTTCTGGCGAGGTACTGTGCGGGGCACGAATTAGACGACGGTTCGAAAGAGGCCGCACAGTCCGGGGGAGAGTTCGAGAGGGGCGGCGGCCGGCCCCTCTCGGAAGGGCCCGCGGGGAAGGCTCCGGCGCTTGCTTGTTATGCAAGCGCCGGAGCCTTCCCCGCGAACGAAGCGGGGCGCGCGGAAGTGTCAGGTATTTCGCGCCCCGCGTAGTAAGGAGGGGGCCATGAAGCCCGCAAGCCGGACTCTTCCCTGGGCACTGGCGGCCGTCCTGTTGTTCGCCTTCGCGGGAAACCTGGGGATGCCGAGCCCCGCGGGAGGGCAGGGACCGCCGGGCGGCAAGACCTACGGACTCGAAATCAGCCAGGCGCGCGATGCCGTCGCCGCGGGGGAGGGCCGGCAGGCGCTGGCGTATTACGAGGCCCAGGCCGGTTCCCTGGAAAAGGGCGATGCGGCAGCTCGGCGGAGCGCGGCGGTGGCCTACACCTGCGCGGTCCTCGTTGCCAACAGTTTGGGCGAGTACCAGCGGGCCATCCGCAACGGACTGCGCGCCGTCGCGCTGTTGGAGAAGATCCCCGAGGAGGAAACGAACATCACGGACATGCGGGCGAGAGGGCGCGCCGTCCTCTTCCTGGCCGGGAGCTATGCCGCGATCAACGATGTGGAGGGGGCGCGCCGGTACTACCAGGCGACGATCGAGGTGGCCCGCCGGGGGCAGCGCGCTTCACCCGTTTTCCAGCTCAGCCTGGAGGGGGCCGCCCGAACGGGCCTGGCGGCACTGGCCTTCCGCGAGGGGGACTACGCCAAGGCGATCGAGGAGGCGAAGACTGCCTTGTCGCTCGTCGAGGTGGCCCTGCAGATGTTTCTCAACCGCGGGTCGAGGGCAACCAGACCGCCCGGGTGGGACGATAGCGTCCGGGCGATGACGAGTACCGAGACGAACGCCTGGCTCACGCGCGGCCGGGCCGAGGCCGCGCTGAAGCGGTGGGACGACGCGGAACGCTCCCTGCAGCGCGTCATCGACAAGGCGATGATCGCGAAGGCCGTGCAGCGGGACCTCCTCGCCCGCGTCATCCTGACCGACGTCAAGGCGGCCCGCGGCGACGCGGCTGCGGCCGAGACCACCGCCCAGGACGCACTGGCCAAGAGCAAGGCCCTGGGCCTCGCCCCCGTCACCATCCTCCTCCTGGGCCGGGCGGGGGCCCGCGATGCCGCGGCGGGCAACCACGCCGCCGCCCTTCAGACGTACCGGGAGGCCCTGAGCCTGGTGGAGGCGGCCCGGGGCCAACTGCAGGAGGCATCCCTCCGGAGCGTCTTCCTGGAGGACAAGCAGGCGCTCTACCATGGGGCGGCCCGCAGCGCCGCGGCCCTCGGGCAGCCGGAGGAGGCCTTCGCCTTCGCCGAGCGGGCCCGCGCCCGGGCCTTCCTGGACCTCCTGGGCACCCAGACGCCCCTGTCCAAGGGGAGAACGGAGGCCCTCCTCCAGGACGAACTCCGCCTGCGGGAGGACTTGGCCGCCGGCCAGGCCGCCGTGGAGGCGGCCGCCGAGGATTCCACCGACACGCTGGGCGCCGCCCGCCAGCGCCTGGCCCTCGCGCAGCAGGCCTACCAGAAGTTCCTGGACACCGTGCGGAAGGAAAACGTGGAGCAGGCCTCGCTCCTCAGCGTGGAGCCCGCGAGCCTGCCCGACATCCAGCGCCTGCTCCCCGAGGGGATCACCCTGCTGGAGTACCTCGTCGCCGAGTCCGAGACCCTCCTCTGGGTGGTCACGCGCGACCGCGTCACGGTCGTCCGCCTGCCCCTCGCCCGGGCCGCCCTCGTGGCGGAGGTCCGGGCGTTGCGCCAGGCCGTGGAGACCCAGGCCCCCCTGCCGGCGCTCCAGGCCCAGGCCCGCGCCCTGTACGACCACCTGCTGGCCCCCGCCCGCCCCCACCTGGCCGGGGACCGCCTCCTGCTCATCCCCCACGATGTCCTCCACTACCTGCCGTGGGCCGCCCTCCGCACGCCCGCGGACAAGTGGCTCATGGAGGAGGCCACCCTCGCCACCCTCCCCAGCGCCAGCGTCCTGATGTTCCTCCAGAAGAAGGGGACGGGGACGGGCGCGCAGACGCTGGCCGTCGGCAACCCCGACGTGGGTCCGGCGCTGAACCTCCGCTACGCCGAGCGGGAGGCGCGGGCGGTGGGGGCGCACTATCCCGGCGCCACGGTGCTCGTCCGGCAGGACGCCACCGAGACCAGGGTCAAGGTCCTCAGCGCGAAGGCGGGGCTGCTCCACCTGGCCACCCACGGCGAACTGGACGTGAAGGACCCCCTCTCCTCCGCGCTCCTCCTGGTGCCGGATGGCGCGGACGACGGGCGGCTGGAGGTGCGCAAGATCTTCGGGCTGGATCTGCATGCCCGGCTGGTGGTCCTCTCCGCCTGCGAGACCGGCCTGGGCAAGCTCTCCAAGGGGGACGAGCTGGTGGGCCTCCAGCGGGCGTTTCTCTACGCCGGGACGCCGGCCGTGGTGACCACCCTCTGGAAGGTGGACGACCGGGCGAGCTTCCGCCTCATGGAGGCCTTCTACGACGCCCTGGACGCCCAGGGGCCTGCCGGCGCCCTGCGGCAGGCGCAACAGGAGACCATGGCCGCGTTCCCCCACCCGTTCGCGTGGGCCGCGTTTGGGCTCACGGGCATGGCGCGGTGAGACGAACGGCACACCTGTCCGTCGTCAAATTAATGGCGTCGTCCTCCAAGAGTGTCTATGAGCTCACCCCAATTCTTTCCACATCAAGGCACCAGAGGCGCACCGACGCTCGACCAAATCCCCCCGTCCCCCCCTTTGCTACTGTCCGTTGCATAGTATAGGCGTGCTTCATAAAGTAACGGACAGTCCGCGGGGAGGATTCGGGAGGGGCGGCGGCCCGCCCCTCCCGGTAGGGCCCGCGGGGAGGGCCCCGCGCTTGCGTCGCCTTTGCAAGCGCGGGAGCCTTCCCCGCGAATGGAGCGTCGCGGCGGTAGGTCCGCCCAAATTCCGCGACGCGGAGTAAAGGGGGGCGGAGGGGGGATCTTGCCAGGGGGGCGAGGGGGATTTCAGCCGGGGAACGGCCTGGCAGGATGATGAAAAACCTTCTCTTGCCCAGGCTGCTCAAAAAGGTCCAGATGCAAGGCGGCGCGCGCAGCGAGGTGCGAGGCGTACTTGGTCCGTACGTCGCAGCGCCGCGCGAGCGCGCCAACGCCGCAGATGGGCCTTTTTCAGCAGCCTGGTAGCTGAACAGCAGGGGAGCTCAAAGATTGAGTTCAAACTCCTTGCCGCTGCAGGCCGTCGTGCGCCCCTTGCGGGCGCGTTGGATCGAGGGAGCAGGAGGCCGTCATGGGGGGCGAGGATTCCACGAAGATCGACTCTTCGTGTATTCGAGCGGCGGGGGGGCTCCTGGAGCGCCGGTCTTCCGCGGGCATCCAGATCGCCATCGCGCATCGTAGGCGCTACCGGGATGCGGACGGAAGGCTCGGCGACTACGTCTTGCCAAAGGGCAAGGTCCGGCACGGGGAGACGCTCGAGCAGGCCGCCCTCCGGGAGGTGGAGGAAGAGACCGGTGGCCGCGGTCGCATCGTGGGACCGGCCTTTTCGTCCGAGTACGTGGTCGGCGGTGTGCGCAAGGTCGTGCAGTTCTTCCCCATGGCTCTTGTCGAGCAACATCCTCTCCACGATACTTCGGAAGTGCAGGAAGTCCTCTGGCTCACGCCAGGGGAGGCGTTGCGCCGACTCACCTACGAAACAGAACGTGCCGTCCTCCGGCAGGCCTATCCCCAACTGAAAGCGACGCGCGGTGCCACATGAGTGCATCCGCCGCGAGGTCGCAATGGTGCTGGAGAAGAGGAACCAGGCGCCCTAGCCCGCATTATTCATGAACCAGACCTCAGCGTCCCAGGCGCCCCTCACCCTGCCCCTCTCCCCCTCCGGGGGCGAGGGAACCATAAACTTGCCCTCTCCCTCGCTGAGGGAGAGGGTATGGGTGAGGGTGTCGAGCGGCTTCATGAATAATGTGGGTTAAACACCAAGGGTGTTCCGGGGTTCCGCGCCTCCGCGGTTCGGCTGTTCTCGGGCCGGATCGGACCCGGCCGCGGCGCCCGATCTCCCTCCGCCTTCTTGGACAGCGGAACGGCGGAACCGCGGAGCGTTCTTATCTTAGGTGCAGCGCGTGATGTTCCCGAGGGTGATCAGGGTGCGGCAGCGGTTCCAGG
>DASPOZ010000190.1:0-7055 GCA_035625755.1 Candidatus Sulfotelmatobacter sp. | reverse complement strand
ACGCGCCGGGTGGGGAGGTTCGGGCGCCGAGATGAGGGACGCGGGCGGCGGCGGGAACGGCTTCACCATGGCCGAGGTGATGGTGGCGGCCGGGGCGCGCGAGATCGCGGACGGCCAGGTGGTGGTGGTGGGGATCGGCATCCCGCTGGTCTCCGCCGTCCTGGCCAAGCGCACCCACGCCCCCAACATGACGCTGCTCCTGGAGCTGGGCGTGGTGGATTCGGACCCGCGCCAACTCGGCGTGGGCAACGCCGATGCCCGCATCTGGGAGCGGGCCACCGCCTTCACCAGCACGCTGGACGTGATGGGCACGGTGCTGCACCGGGGCCTGGTGGATATCGGGTTCCTGGGGGCCCTGGAGGTGGACCCCTACGGCAACATGAACTCCACCGAGGTCCCCCTGGGGGGTGGGCGCATCCGGCGCTTCGGCGGCAGCGGCGGCGGCAACGACATGGCCTCGCTGGCCAGGCGCACCATCATCATCGCCCGCCACGAGCCCCGGAAGATCTGCGCCACCCTCTACCACAACACCAGCCCCGGCCACCTGGAGGGGGGAGACGCCCGCCGGCGCGCCGGGCTCCCGGGCGGGGGCCCCTGGCGCGTGATCACGGACAAGGGGGTGTTCGGCTTCCACCCGGAGACGCGGCGGATGGTGCCCCTGTCCCTCCATCCGGGGATCACGGCGGAGGCCTTCCGCGAGGCCACCGGCTTCCCCTTGGAGGTGCCGCCGGACCTGCCGGTGACGCCCGCCCCCACCACCGCCCAGCTCAAGCTGATCCGCGAGGAGATCGACCCCGGCCGCGCCTTCACGGGCGCCTGACCTTCCATTGCGGATTGCGGAATGAAGATCTTCAACGCACACCGGGGCCGGCCGGCGCCGGCGAGCAGGCTGCCAAAGGAGAGCCAGCATGTGTGATGAGCACGCGGATGTGATGGTGGGCCGGATCCTGAAGGTGGGACGGGTCCGCCAGCTGAACGCCAAGGACTACTTCTACCAGATGCTGAAGGACAACCCGAAGCTCACCGCCATCTACCCGGGCATCGAGAACGAGCTGCTGCGCGGGGCCATCGACCACCACATCCACGCCTCCCCCGACTTCGTCCACCGCTCGCAGGATATGTTCGAGGTGGGGATGGAGGCGGCCAGGGCGGGGATGCGGGGGGTGGGATTCAAGGACCACTTCAACCTCACGGCCAACGCCGCCTACCTGACGCAGAAGTACGTGAACGAGCGCATCCAGCGGGGCGAGGTTCCCTGGCCCTACGACGGGCCGGGCAAGGAGAAGGGATTCCAGGTGATCGGCGGGATGGGGACGTGCCACGGGGTGAACCCCGAGGCGGTGCGGCAGGGCATCAAGTACCCCAACTTCAAGATGGTGTGGTGCCCCACGTTCACCTCGGCCGGCTACCTGCGCGGCGCGGGCAAGGAGTGGCGCAGCGGCGTGCGGCTGGTGGGGGACGACGGGCAGGTGCTGCCCAACGTGCGCGAGGTGATGGAGCTGTGCGCCCAGCATAAGATCGCCATGGGGTTCGGCCACACGGACTTCATCGAGCTGAAGCCCCTGGCGAAGCTGGCGCGCGAGCTGGGCGTGCGGGCCATCTTGGACCACCCGCTGCTGGAGCTGAACAAGCTGCTCATCGACGAGATGAAGGAGCTGGCCGACCTG
The DNA here is from genome assembly GCA_035625755.1 of Candidatus Sulfotelmatobacter sp. Taxonomy (GTDB): domain Bacteria; phylum Methylomirabilota; class Methylomirabilia; order Methylomirabilales; family DASPOZ01; genus DASPOZ01. The sequence continues at coordinate 5,388 of DASPOZ010000190.1, read as the reverse complement.
GGGGTGTACGTGGGCGCATATTGCCAGCCCATGATCCCCAGCATCTACCAGCCGGTGGCGGACCCCTTCGAGACGGTGGAAACCATCAAGGCCGTGGGGGCCGAGCGGTGCATCATCGCCAGCGACTTCGGCCAGGTGCTCCACCTGGACACGGTGGACGGGATCCGCATCATGATCCGCGCGCTGCTCGGGTTCGGCATCTCCCAGCGCGAGATTGAGGTCATGATCAAGCGGAACCCCGCCCGGCTGCTGTACCTGGACGACTGATTTCGTAGCAGGGAGCGTCCGTGCGTCGTCGCGGCCTCCCGGCGCGGGGCCGTAGGGACGTTCGACGGTCCGGCCGTTCGCCGGATCGGGCCGGAAGAGCGCCGGGGAACCGGGCGGGGGAGGGGATGCGGACCTCGCGGAGGCGGCAGGCGGCGGCACGGGCCAGGACGGGCGCCGCCCGCCCGGCGCGGCGGCCGGACCCGGGGGCGCCGCGGCCGGGGACGGCCATGCGGGTCATCCTCCTGGGCACGGGCACGCCCATCCCCGATGTGAACCGCTGTGGGCCCAGCCTGGTGGTGTGCCTCAGCCGGGACCGGCTCCTGTTCGACTGCGGGTTCGGGGCCACCCATCAGCTGCTGCGGGCCGGGGTGGAGCCGCGCAGCGTGACGCACCTCTTCTTCACCCACCACCACTACGACCACATTGTGGACTACGGGTACTTCGTGCTCTCCACATGGCGCACGGGGCGGGCCCACCCCCTGCGGGTCTTCGGCCCCCCGGGCACGGCCCGCATCACCGCGGCGCTGTTCGACGAGGTGTACGGCGTGGACCGGCACTGGCGCAGGACCGTCGTGAGGCCCGGCGTGCTGCCGGACATCACCTTGGACGTGGGCGAGGTGGACGCCGGCGCGGTGGCCGCGGGCGCGGACTGGCGGGTGACGGCCGTGCGGGTGGAGCATCCGCCGGTCCCCATCGTGTTGGCCTACGCCGTGGAGGCCGGCGGGCGGAAGGTGGTCTACTCGGCGGACACCGTCTACTTCCCGCCCCTGGCGGACTTCGCGCGCGGGGCGGACCTGCTGATCCACGAAGCGGTGTCCCCCCACGCCGGCACCACGGCCCACCGGGGCCACACGCGGCCCGAAGACGTGGGGCGCCTCGCCCGGGCGGCCGGCGTGAAACGGGTCGTGCTCAACCACCTGGAGCCGTGGGAGAACGCCGCCAGGGCCGTCGCCGGCGTGCGGCGACATTACCGGGGGCGGGCGGAGGCCGGGCGCGACCTGATGGCCATCGACCTCTAGTCTACTCTGTCAGAAATCGCTGGACCGACCGTTCCCGTTCCCGTACCCGTTCCCGTGGTCCGGGCGGGATCCAGGAAGCGTCATTTCCCACCAACAGTTGCGCGGGGTTTCAGGTGTCTTGTCGGGAACGGGAACGGGTACGGGAACGGGCACGGATAGTGAGGCGTTTTTCGGACGAGGGAGACTAGCGGGCCGCTGAGAGGGGCCCATCGCAGGAACCGTAGGGATGCCGCCTGGCCCGTGGGTGCCGGGTTCAACCACAATCCTCGGCCCCAGCCCCAGGCAGTCAGCCGAGGCGGCGCTGGATGGCGGAGAGGTTGCGCAGGCAGAGGTGACGGCCGTCCGTGCTCAGGAGGCCTTCCCGGGTGAAGCGCAGGAGCAGCCGGGTGATGGTGGGGCGCGTGGTGGAGATCATCTGGGCCAGGTCCTCGTGGCTGAGGCGTGCCCGGATGCGCACGCCGTGGGGGCTGGGCTCCCCCAGTTTCTCCTGGAGCATGAGGAGGAGCACCAGCAGCCGCCGGTCTACCTGCTGGCGGCTGGGATAGGCGGTGAAGCACTGGAGGTCCCGGATCCGGTCCACGGCCAGGCCCAAGACCTGGGCCGCCATGGCGGGGCGCGCGTGGATCGCCTCCCGCAGCGCCTCGCGCCGGATCCGGCAGACGCTGGCGGGCGTGAGGGCCCGGGCGTGGTAGAGGCGCTCGGGCGGGGCGGCGCCGTGGCCCAGCAGGTCCGCCAGGGCCGTGAGGCCGAAGAGGGCGCCCGAGGGCAGCACGGCGACGATGCTCTGGTCCCCGTTCTCCCAGATCTTGAACAGGCCCATCACGCCGTCGCGCACCACGTACACGTGGGCGGCGCGCTGCTGGGGGAAGAAGAGGGTCTCCCCCTTGGCCAGGTGCTGGGCCGGGCCGCAACCCTCGCAGAGCGGGGCCAGCCGGCAGGCGGACGAGCCGCCGGGCGCGCGATGGGACGCGGAGGCGTCGGCGTAGACCTGGGACCTGATCATGACCACGCCCCCTCGGGGGCCGCTGAGGACCTTCTCTTGGGCAGGCTGCTCAAAAGGGTCCAGATGCAAGGCGGCGCGCGAGGCGCCGAGTGAGGCGTACTCCCCATACGCCGCAGCGAGCGCGCCAACGCCGCAGATGGGCCCTTTTCAGCAGCCTGCTAGGAGGGCGGTATGCTGTCACAGCCCCCGGGGGGTGTCAAGCGACGCGGGAGGATCATTCCATGAAGGTGGACATCGAGTTCAACTCCGCCGGACACGTCCCCTCGCCCGGCATCCTGGAGGCGGCCCAGATCGCCGAGGAGAAGGGGTTCGGGGCCGTCTGGAAGGGCGAATCCAACAGCCGCGATCCGGTGGTGCTCCTGGCCGCCATCGCGGCCCGCACCAGCCGCATCGAACTGGGCACGGCGGTCTACCACATCTTCGCCCGCAGCCCCATCACCACGGCCTACCTGGCCGCCACGCTCAACGAGCTGTCCCGCGGCCGCTTCATCCTGGGGATCGGGTGCGCCAACCCCGCCCTGGCCACGTGGCACGGCACCACGTACGACAAGCCCATCGGCCGGATGCGGGAATACTTCACCATCGTGCGCAAGGCGTACGCCGGGGAGAAGATGGAGGCGCAGGGGAAGTACTACAGCTCCCGCGCGTTCAAGCTGAGCTTCCACACGGACCAGCCGTTGCGCCTCTACATGGCGGCCCTGGGGCCCCAGATGACGCGCCTGGCGGGCGAGATCGGCGACGGCGTGATCACCAACATGGCCAACCCGGAACAGGTGGCCGCCATCGCGGCCAGCGTCCGCGCGGGCGCCGCCGAGGTGGGGCGGGATCCCTCGGCCATCGAAGTGGTGGTGAAGGTGCGGTGCGCCATCAACGACAACCTGACCACGGCCCGCACGGCCCTGAAGAACATCGCCACCTTTTACAGCCTGGCGGACGGGTACAAGCAGATGCTGGCAGACCGCATGGGGCTCGCCAAGGAGATCCAGGCCATCAACGAGACGTGGAAGGCCAAGGGCTTCAAGGAGGCCGCCCGGCAGGTCACCGACGAGATGATGAGCAGGGTGCCCATGATCCCGGCCACCAGCCCGGCGGAGGTGAAGGAGGGGCTGAAGCCGTACTTCGCGGCCGGGGCCACGCGGGTGATCGTGCCCTTCGTGCCCTCCACGGACCGTCCCATCGAGGAGACCCTGGAGTTCGTGCGGAGCTGGTGAGGGAGCCATCCCATCTCCCTCTCCCTCGGGGGGAGGGCGGGGCGGGGGCGGCCGGTGCGAGGCGACCGAAGGGGGAGGGGAACGGATGGGGTACGTGTTCGACCAGGAGACATTGCCCAAGCTCGTGTCCGTGACGCCGGGGCGTGAGCGCACGTTCTTCGTGAACGTCGAGCTGGCCGGGCACGAGGCCTTCCTGGCGGGGGTCCTCCGCTACGACCGGGGGCGCTCGCCGTACCACTTCCACATGGGGTGCGAGCACTTCTACCTGCTGCTGGAGGGCGAGGCGACGCTCCGGACGGAGGCGGGGCGGCAGCGCCTGCGCGCCGGGCACCTGGTGTTCATTCCCGAGGGCGACAAGCACCAGCTCGTGGCCGAGGGCGACGTCCCGCTGGTGTTCATGGAGTTCCAGGGCCCCAACAGGTTCAAGACCACCATCCTGGAGGGCGGCGGGGAAGACCTGCAATGGCGGCGGGCCGACGGCACCGTGTGGAACCAGAAGTGACGGCGGCGCCGAGCCGCGGGAGGCCAGGATGATTACCGTGCTCGATATTCCGGCGATGGCCGCGACGCGCGAAGGGAACGCCGAGGTCACGCGTTTCCTGAACGCGCAGACGGCGGGGGCCCACCGCGTGGAGGGGATGGCCTACGGCCTGCGGCCCGGCGGCTCGCTGGGCCCCCTGCGCGAGGCGGCCGCATATCAGCTCTTCTACGTGACGGCGGGGCAACCGGTGGCACTGTACGGCGGCCAGCGGCATGAGCTGGCGCCCGGCCGCGGCGTGTACTGCGAGCCCGGGGAGCCCTGCGCCTTGGAGAACCCCGCCGGCGCCCCGCCCGCGGCGTTCTACCGCTTCATCGTCCCCGCCTGACCGGCCGGGCCCGGGACACCGGGCCACCGCACCCCTCAGCCCCCCGCGGCCCCGCCGGGATGCCACCGGCCGATCGGGCGCAGGGGCGGTTCCCTCCGGCGGGCCGTCCCGGCGCGGGCTATGGGGCGGCGGAGGGTTCCGCGTACGACATGATCTCCAGCAGGTTCCCGTCGGGGTCGCGGAAGTATACCGAGGTGCCCATCACGCCCCGGCCGCCGACCCGCGGCACGGGCCCCATCTCCACCGCCACCCCGTGGGCGGCGAGCCGCGCCAGCACGTCCGCGATGGGAGCGGCCGCCACGAAGCACAGGTCCTCGGAGGCCACCTGCGGGTTCGCGGCCTCCGGCGCGATCGGCCTTCCCGCCTGGTGCAGGTTCAGCATCTGGTCGGGCCCCACGGCGACGGAGGGGAACCGCGCCTCGCCGCGGCGCCACTCGGCCTCGCGCAGCACCCGGCAGCCGAGGACGTCCCGGTAGAACGCCAGCGCCCGTTCCAGGTCCCGTACCACCAGCACGACATGATCGATGGCCTTCAGCATGCGTGCCCCGCCTCCTTCCTCCCGCCCCCACCGGCGGCTGGCAATGTGCCGAAAAGCGCGTCCTTCTGCAGGCTGCTCAAACCCGCCAGGGGCGGGCAAGAAGGTCCGGATGCAAGGCGGCGCCCGCCATTGTGGAATGCGGATTGCGGAATGCGGAACGGAAGGTCCGTACGTCGCAGCCCACCCGCTGCCGCCGAGGCAGCGGGGAGAGAAGTTGGATCTTTTTCAGCAGCCTGCTAGGCCGCGGCAACCGAAGGTCGCGGCGGGCGGCAGAGCGGCGGCCGGCATGCGGTTTCGATCCTGAACTTGGCAGGGAGGCCGCCATCCAAGCGACCGTCCACCTGGAGCCGCGTGTGGGGCGGGAGGCCCGCGCACCAGCGGGCGATGGCCTCCCAGATCTCGTCGCGCGAGCACTCCCGCATGTCCACGGCCACGAACCGCCGCCGCGAGAACAGGCCGCAGCGGACCTCGAAGACGATGCGGT
>DASPOZ010000189.1:0-8726 GCA_035625755.1 Candidatus Sulfotelmatobacter sp. | reverse complement strand
AGCAGGCTGCTGAAAAAGGCCCATCTGCGGCGTTGGCGCGCTCGCGCGCTCGCTGCGGCGTACCCGGAGTACGCCTCACTCGGCGCATCGCGCGCCGCCTAGCATCTGGACCTTTTTGAGCAGCCTGGGCAGGAGAAGGTCTTTCAGCGTCCTGCTAGACACTTCTGAGGGGGAAAAGGAGGGTACCATGAACGGGCGGAAGGCATTCACGATCTTGGCCCTGGCCGCGGTGACGGCGGGGCTCGTGGCGGGATCCGGGCCCGTCGGGGCGCAGCAGGCGCCCATCAAGGTGGCGCTGGTGGCCGCCATGTCCGGCGGCTCGGCCCTTTCGGGCGAGGCCATCAAGCGCGGGCTCACCGTGGCCATAGACGAGATCAACGCCAAGGGCGGCCTGCTGGGCGGCCGCAAGCTGGAGCTGGTGATCCGGGACGAGGAGGGCCAGCCCCAGAAGGGCGTGACGGCGGCTCGCGACGTCATCGAGCGGGAAAAGGCCGTGGCCGTCTTCGGCGGCCTGCACTCGCCCGTGTCCCTGGCCATGATCCCCGTCTTCCACGAGCTGAAGGTCCCCTACATGGGGGTGTGGGCGGCGGCCACCAACATCACGCGCAACGGCCGGAAACCCAACTACATGTTCCGCGTTTCGGCGAACGACGACATCGTGGACAAGTTCCTGGTGCGCCACGTCACGCAGGTGCTGAAGCGCCAGAAGCCCGGCGTGATCCTGGAGAACACCCCCTGGGGCGCCAGCAACCAGGAGGGGCTCACCAAGTGGCTCGCCCAGGCCGGGGACAAGCCGGTGGGCATCGAGAAGTTCAACTGGGGCGACCCGGACATGAGCCCGCAGCTCCTGCGCCTCAAGTCCGGCGGGGCGGATGCCCTCATCATGATCGCCAACGCCCCCGAGGGAGCCCAGGTAGTGAAGAGCAAGGCCAAGATCAGCTGGGACGTGCCCATCGTCTCCCACTGGGGGATCAGCGGCGGGAACTTCTCGCAGCTGACCGGTGAGCTGTCCGAGCAGGTCGTCTTCGTGCAGACCTACAGCTTCTTCGGCAAACAGAGCGAGGTGGGCGAGCGCGTGATCGCGGCCCTGAAGGCCAAGTACGGCCTCAAGGGCCCGGAGGACATCCTGGCCCCCGTGGGCACGGCCAACGCGTACGACGCCATGCACCTGCTGGCCCTGGCCATCGCCAAGGCCGGCAGCACCGAGGGGCCCAAGGTGCGGGACGCGCTGGAAGGCCTCGATGAGTACAAGGGGCTCATCAAGACGTACAAGCAACCCTTCACGGCGGACGAGCACGACGCCCTGACCGAGAACGACTACGTGTTGGTGACGTGGCGGGGCGGCAAGATCGTGCCCGCCCACTAGACACTGGGGGCGGGGGCCGGGGATCGGGGACCAGACGTCAGGACTGAGGGGCGAGGACTGAGGACTGAGGGGCGGCTCAACCGCCTCAGTCCTCACACTTCAGTCCTCAGTCCTTTGGCCCCGGCCCCCGGCCCCTGACCTCTGACCCCCGCCATCATGTATCTTCAGCTCATCATCAGCGGGGTCGCCCTGGGGAGCATGTACAGCCTGGTGGCCCTGGGCTTCAACCTCACCTACGCCACCAGCCGCACCGTCAATTTCTCGCAGGGCCAGTCGGTGATGGTAGGGGCCGTGGTGGCCTACGCGGCCTACGTGCAGTGGGGGTGGCCGCTGCCCGCCGCCGTGGCCCTGAGCCTGGCCGCCCTCGCCGCCTTCGGGATCCTGGTGGAGCGCGTGGCCGTCCGCCCATTCTTCCGCGCCGCCTCCATCGCCTGGCTCCTCAGCACCATCGCGGTGGGGATCATCGCCGAAAATGTTGCCATGGTGACCTTCGGGAAGGACGCGCGGGCCTTCCCCTCCTCTCTCACGGCCCACCCGCTCATGCTCTTCGGCGCCGGCGTGTATCCCCAGGAACTGCTCCTGCCCGTCGCCGGCCTGGGCCTCATGCTGGGCGTGGAGGCCGCCCTCCGCCGCACCCTCTTCGGGAAGACGCTGCGGGCAGTGGCCTTCAGCCACGAGGCGGCCGCCCTCATGGGGATCAACGTGAACCGCACCATCGCCGCCTGCTACGGTATCTCCTCGGCCCTGGCCGGCGTCGCGGGGATCCTCATCGCCCCCATCCTCAACGTGTCCGCCACCATGGGCACCATCATCGGGCTCAAGGCGTTCGCCGTGGCCATCATCGGCGGCATCGAGAGCCCGGCCGGGATCATGACCGCCGGCATCCTGTACGGCGTGTTCGAATCGCTGGTGGCCGGGGCCTTCGGCACCGGCGGCCGCGAGATCTTGGGGTTCGGCCTCGTGATCCTGGTGCTTGCGCTACGGCCGTGGGGGCTCTTCGGCACCCCAGCCGTTCGCCGCGTGTAACGGTCTTCCGTGCTGCGCGCCGTCCGCACCCTCGCTTGGGGCCTGGCCGCGCTGGCCGCGGCCGTGCCCCTGCTCACAGCCAATACGTATTATCTGTTCTTGGCCGGGCTCATCGGGGCCGGCGTGGTGGTTGGCACCGGCCTCAACATCCTGGCCGGAAATTCGGGACAAGTCTCGCTGGGCCACGCCGGCCTCTACGCCATCGGCGCCTACACGGGCGCGATCCTGGCCACGCGGCTGGGCGTGGGGTTCTGGGTTTCCCTGCCGGCCGCCGCCGTCGTCAGCGGCGCCGTGGGAACGCTGCTGGCCATGCCGGCGCTCCGCGTCACCGGGCCCTACCTGGCCATGGTGACCATCGCCTTCGGCATCATCGTGGAGCACGGGCTCATCGAGTGGGAGACCCTCACCAGGGGATTCGGCGGGATCGCCGATATCCCGAAACCCCACCTGGGCAGCCTCCCCCTGGCCCTGCCCCAATATTATTACGTGGTCGGTGCCGCCGTGGTGGCCAGCCTGTTCCTGGCGCGGAACCTGGCCCGTTCGCCCTGGGGGCGCGCCCTGGCGGCCGTGCGCGAGAGCGAGGTGGCCGCCGAATCTCTGGGCCTCAGCCCCACCCTGGCCCGTACCACCGCCTTCGCCTTGAGCGCGGCGTTCGCCGGCGCCGGCGGGTGCCTCTACGCCTACCTCACCCAGTTCGTGAGCCCGGACAGCTTCACCTTCGAGACGTCCATCCTGTTCCTCCTCATCGTCCTCTTCGGAGGCCTCGGACGCGTGGCCGGCCCGCTCATTGGATCCATCGTCCTGATGGTGTTGCCCGAGGCGCTGCAGCAGTTTTCGAACTACCGCCTGATCCTCTACGGGCTGCTGCTGCTGGGCAGTATCTACTTCCTGCCCCGCGGGATGGCCGGCGCCATCGAGGCATGGCTGGCGCGCTTCCGCCACCTCGTTCCAGGGGGGGAGGGCGAGCCGGCGGCCCCGACCCCCGCGGTGCACCCCGAGGCGTTGGAGGCGCGCGGCGTGCGCATGGCCTTCGGGGGCCTCCAGGCCCTGGCCGATGTGAACCTCGCGGTCGCCCCCCGCTCCATTCACTCCCTCATCGGGCCCAACGGCGCCGGCAAGACCACGCTCCTCAACATCTTGAGCGGCTACTATCGCCCCACCGGCGGCGTGGTCCGGTTCGCCGGGCGCGAGCTGCAGGGTCGGCCCCCGCACCGGATCGCCCGCGGCGGCATCTCCCGCACCTTTCAGACCACGCAGCTCTTCGAGGAGATGACGGTGTTGGAGAACGTGCAGGTGGGCCTGGCGGGCCCCCGCCTGGGCGGGCTCGGCAGCGCCCTGCTGGGCCGTCGCACGGTGGCGGCCCGCGAGGTCGCCCTGCGCGCCGAGGCGCTGGGCCTCCTGGCCTTCGTGGGCTACACCGGCTCACCCCACGAACGGGCGCGGAACCTCGCCTTCGGCCACCGGCGCCTGGTAGAGATCGCGCGGGCGCTGGCCGCCCGGCCGGCCCTGCTGCTGCTGGACGAGCCGTCCGCCGGCCTGGCCGCCGCCGAGATCGAGGGGCTGGGGCAACTGATCCGCCGCGTCCGCGAGGCCGGGATCGCGGTGCTCCTGGTGGGCCACCACATGGAGCTCGTGATGGAGGTGTCGGATCGGGTGACGGTGCTGGACTACGGGCGCGTGATCGCCGAGGGCCCGCCGGGCCAGGTGCAAACCGACCCCGCGGTGCTCGAGGCATACCTCGGCACCGCGTGATCGTTTGTCGTTTGTCGTCTGTCGTTTGTCGTTGAAGACCCGGGGAAGGCGGGAACCGAGGGACGCCATGCCCAACGACGAACGACAAACCACACACGACAAACGTAGTGAAAGGCATGCTTGAAGTCAGCGACCTGCACGCGGGGTACGGGCGCGTGGAAGTCCTGCGCGGGCTCTCGTTCAGCGTGGCCCGGGGGGAGATCGTCGTCCTCATCGGCCCCAACGGCGCGGGGAAGACCACCATGCTGAAGACGCTGGCAGGGCTCCTGCCCGTCCGCGGCGGCTCCATCATGTTTGAGGGGCGCGACGTGTCCGGCACGCCGGCCCACCGGCTGGTGCGGGCCGGCATCGCCCTGATCCCCGAGGGGCGCCTGGTGTTCCCGGACCAGACGGTGCGGGATAACCTGCGCCTGGGAGCCTACGGCCGCCGAGGGAACGGCGTGGACGCGGACATCGAACGGCACTTCGATCGCTTCCCCGTCCTGCGGGAGCGGCAGCGGCAATTGGCCGGCACGCTGTCCGGCGGCGAGCAGCAGATGCTGGCCATCGCGCGGGGCCTCATGGCGCGCCCCCGGCTGCTGCTGCTGGACGAGCCGTCGCTGGGCCTGGCCCCGCGCCTGGTCCGCGAGGTCTTCGAGGTCCTCCCCCGCCTGCGGGATGATGGCATCACCCTGTTGCTCGTGGAGCAGATGGCCACCCTGGCCCTGGCCATCGCGGACCGCGGCTACGTGCTGGAGCGGGGAGGCATCGTTTTGGAGGGACGCGGCCGCGACCTGCTGGGCGACCCCGCCGTGGCCCGCGCCTACCTGGGACGGCGGCGCGGATAGCCCTCATGCTGTTCACTTAGGACAGGACACGACCTCGGCCTTCGAGCAAATCCCCCCGTCCCCCCCTTTGCCAAAGGGGGGCGGAGGGGGGATTTCCAAGAGGGGCGAGGTGAGAATTTCGCCTGGGTGACAGCGAAACTAAACACAGCATCGCGGCTCGGCCGCGCCGCGATCCGCCGCCGCGCGGAGCCCAGGGGGCGAGATCCCGGCGCGTGGCGATATTGACACCATGGATTAAGAGTGTCATATTCCCTCCCGGGAGGTGACAGGGCATGGCACGGCCGATGGCAACTGCACCGAAGCGACCCCGGATCAGCCTCGATGTGACGCCCCAGGTCCGTCGCCGACTTCGCCTGGCTGCGGCGAAGCGTGACCTGACGGTGCGTCGATATGTCCTCGACGCCATCGAGGAGCGCCTCCGAGAGGATCTCGGAGAGGAGGAAGAGACCCTGTGGGTCCTCGCGGGAAAGGCGGATCCCATGCTCGTAGCGCTCTGGGATAACGAGAAGGACGCGGCCTATGACCGCTTATAGCCGTGGTGATGTCGTCCTGGTCGAGTTGACTTTCGGGGACGAATCCGGCAGGAAGCTCCGTCCCGCGCTTGTGCTGAGCTCCAACCAGTTCAATGCTGCGCGCCAGGATGTCATCGTTGCCGCGATCTCGAGTAATGTGAAGCGACGACTTTTCGGGGATTATTTGGTTGGCGAATGGAGCAGCGCTGGCCTCCTCTTCCCCTCGGTGGTGACCGGGATCCTACGGACCATCAAGCGACCCATGATCCAGCGTCGCCTCGGTTCCATGTCCGCCAAGGCTCTGCGCGAGGTCGACCAGTCCCTCCGCAGATGCCTCGGCCTGTGACCTGATGGCTCGGGGCTGAGCGAGACCCGAATGGAGATCCAGCTAGCGGTGCGGGGGGCGCATCTGCCCGACCGCGAGGGGCTCTGGGACGTGGCCATCGCGGGGGGCCGCATCGTGCGCATCGCGCCGCGGGCCGAGGGGACGGCGGCCCACGAGCTGGCGGCGGGCGGCCGGCTGCTGATCCCGGGCCTGGTGGATTCGCACTTCCACCTGGACAAGGCGCTCCTCTCCGCCCGCACCCCCAGCCGCGAGGGCACCCTCCAGGAGGCGCTCCGCATCACCGGCGAGGCCAAGCGGGCCTTCACCGTGGAGGACATCGCGGCCCGCGCCCGCCGCGCCCTGGAGATGGCCATCCGCCACGGCACCACGGCCATGCGCACCCACGTGGAGGTGGACCCCATCGTGGGCCTGCAGGGGATGGAGGCCGTCCTCCCCCTCCAGCAGGAATACGCCTGGGCCATCGAACTGCAGATCTGCGTCTTTCCCCAGGAGGGAATCTACCAGGCGCCGGGCACCGAGGAGCTCATGCGGCGCGCCCTCCGGATGGGCGGGCAGGCGGTGGGCGGCGTGCCCTACAACGACACGGACCCCAAGGCGCACATCGCCCTGGTGTTCGACCTGGCCCGGGAGTTCGACCGCGACGCCGACTTCCACCTGGACTTCGCCGACGACCCGGACCACCTGCACATCACCGCCGTGGCCGAGGAGGCGATCCGGCGCGGGTGGCAGGGCCGGGTGTGCGTGGGGCACGAAACGGAGCTGGGCGCCCTGGACCCGGAGGCCCTGGCCCCCATCGCCGCCCGCATGCGCGATGCGGGCATCTCCGTGCTCTCCCTCCCGGCCACCGACCTCTACTTGATGGGCCGGAAGGACGCGCGCAACCCGCGCCGCGGCCTCACGCCCGTCTCCCGCCTGCTGCAGGCCGGCGTGAACGTGGCCGTGGCCACCAACAACGTGCAGAACGCCTTCACCCCCTTCGGCGATGCGGACCTGCTGCGGGTGGCCAACCTGCTGGCCAACGCCGCCCACCTGGGGAGCGTGGAGGGCCTGCGGGCCGCCCTGCGCATGGCCACCGAAAACGCCGCCCGCGCCCTCCGCCTGCCCGACTACGGCCTGGCCGAGGGGCGCCGGGCGGACCTGGTGCTGCTGGACTGCCAGGACCCCGCGCAGGCCGTGGCCGCCATCCCCGAGCGCCTCGCCGTGATCAAGAACGGGACTGTCTCCGTGACCAATCGTACCCTCACCGCGTTCCGGGGCGGGCGCCCGTGACCGTCAGCGGGCCGCCCCTCGTCGTGGCCCTGGGGGGAAACGCCATCCTCCGCAAGGGGGAGCGGGGGCTGGTCCGGGAGCAGTACACCAACATCGAACGCACCTGCCGGGACCTGCTGCCGCTCCTGAAGGCCGACTACCCCCTCCTCTTCACCCACGGCAACGGCCCGCAGATCGGCAACCTGATGCTCAGCCTGGAGGCCACGCGGGACCAGTTCCCGCTCCTGCCCATGGACGTCTGCGGCGCCATGACGCAGGGGAGCATCGGGTACATGCTCCAGCGCACCCTGGCCAACTTCCTGAACAACGCCGGCGTCCATCGGCCGGTGGTCAGCGTGGTGACCCAGGTGGTGGTGGACCCGCGGGACGATGCCTTCTGGAACCCCACCAAGCCGGTGGGGCCCTACTACGCGGCCGAGCAGGCCGCGGCCCTGCGGGGGGACACCGGGTGGACCATGGTGGAGGATGCGGGCCGCGGGTACCGCCGGGTGGTGGCCTCGCCCAATCCGGTGGAGATCGTGGAACGCCAGATGATCCGCACCCTGGCCCTCAGCGGCGCCGTCGTGATCTGCGCCGGCGGGGGGGGCATCCCCGTGATCCGCTCGGGCGACGGCACCCTGGTCCCCATCGAGGGCGTGATCGACAAAGACCTGGCCAGCGCCCGCCTCGCCCTGGATGTGAACGCCCACCGCCTGGTCATCCTCACCAGCGTGGAGCGGGTGGCCGTGCACTGGGGCAGGCCGGACCAGCAGGCGGTCTCCCGCGCCAGCGCCGCCGAGATGCGCGCCTGGATGGAGGAGAAGCAGTTCCCCGAAGGGAGCATGGGGCCGAAGGTCCAGGCGGCCCTGGACTTCCTGGCCGGCGGCGGCCACGAAGTGGTGATCACCCTGCCCGAGTCCGCCGCGGCCGCATTGGCCGGCCGCGCCGGCACGCGCATCCTCCCGTAGCAGACTGCTCAAAAAGGCCCATCTGCGGCGTTGGCCCGCTCGTGCGCTCGCTGCGGCGTACCCGGAGTACGCCTCACTCGGCACATCGCGCGCCGCCTTGCATCTGGACCTTTTTGAGCAGCCTGCTTGCGGGATCGGAGGGCGGGAGGGGCGAGGCGGACGCTAGGCTTCCGGGGGGGCGTCGGGGATCGGGAGGCCGTGCACGTTGGTGGCCACCCAGTCCGAGAGGCGCTTCAGGATCTCCAGGGTGAACTGCGGGCGGTTGCGGATGAGCCAGTCCAGCTGCTCCCCCCGGATCACGAGCAGCTCCACGTCGGTGGCGGCCACGGCGTTGGCCGAGCGCGGCGCCTTGCGGAAGAGGGCCATCTCGCCCAGCAGCTCGCCCTCCCCCAGGGTGTTCAGCACGCGGTCCTCGCCTTCGTCTCGCCTCCCGATCACGACCTTCCCGGCGTGGATCACGAAGGCCTCCCCCTTGGCGTCGTCCCCCTCACGGAAGATGATGTCCCCCGAGTCGAACACCCGCCGTTCCAGGTCGCCGGTGGTCAGGCTCTTGTAGATCTCCAGCCCCACGGAGGGCAGGTGCGCCTTGGCCTCCACCGGCAGCCCCGCGTTGGTCCACCCCCCCAGCCCCCCCCGCAGGATGCGCACGTGGTGGTAGCCGCGCTGCCGCAGCAGCTGGGT
>DASPOZ010000188.1:0-3441 GCA_035625755.1 Candidatus Sulfotelmatobacter sp. | reverse complement strand
CACCAAGGAATTGGTCGAGAAGATCCGCTACGGCCAGTACCTCTAGCAGGCTGCTGAAAAAGGCCCACCTGCGGCGTTGGCGCGCTCGCGCGCTCCCTGCGGCGTACCCGGCGTACGCCTCAGTCGGCGCTGCGCGCGCCGCCTTGCATCTGGACCTTTTTGAGCAGCCTGGTCGAGAGAACGTCTTTCAGCATCCTGCCAAGAGTGAAGTGGGGGGCGCTACTGGCGGGCCATGGTGATATCGGCTTCGATCTGGATCTCATTGGAGAGCTTGAGGATCAGGTACTGGGGGACCTGCATCCCGTGGTTGGTGAACGAGGTCTTGAACGCGGCGCGCACGCGCATATTATCCGTGGTGAAGCCGAAGCGTTTCTGGGACTCGAGTTGCTCCGGCGTGAGCTTGAGGTAATTCACCTGGGCCTCGGCCGTGATATCCACCGGCTTCCCCCTGATGGTGACGGTGGCGCGCAGCCGGGCCTTCGATTCTTGACCCGCCACCAAGGGGCCGGCCATTTCGAGGCCCTTCATCTCGAACGTGGCATAGCGATGGGCCTCGTTGGCCGTGTCCAGAAAGTCCTTGCTGAACATCTGCGCGTCGCGCCGGTCGATGCCCGTCCGGAGTGCGGCCGTGTCCACGCGGACGGTCCCGGTGGCCGCCTCGGGCCTGGCGGGATCGCCGACCACTGTGCCGGTCACCGCCTCGCCCGAGGTGTTGCCGATCACCGTCTCCAGCGGGGCCTCCGTCTTGAATGTTACGCGGGAATAGGGAAGGATCTTGAAGGTCATCTGCTCGGCCAGGGCCCACGTGGGGGCCTGGGCCAGCGCGAGCGCGACGAGCGAGCAAACGGCCATGCGCTTCTTCATCTCTGCCTCCCTGGGGGGCAAGCGAGGCGCGCCGGGAAAGGTACCGCAGGGCCGGACCCCGGCGCGCCGCGCCGCACGGGGCGGGGACGGGCCCGCAGGCCGCCCGTCCCCGCGCTCCATGGGCCGAAGACCAGAAGGATCAGGATTTGGGGGGCGGGACGCGGAACGGCTGGTGGCAGGTGCCGCAGGCTTTCGCCCCGAACTCCTTCATGACGGCCTCCGTGGCCGCGGCGTCCTTGGTCTTGGCGGTGTCCCGGAGCTTCTCGGACCACGTCGTCATGTTCTTGGCATCGGTTTCGAACTCGGACCACTTCTGCCAGATCTCCGGCTTGGCCTTGGACTTGTCCGTGAGGGAGCCCTGCGGGAAGAGCATGGGGATGTGCATGGAATTGAGGGCCATGGTCTCGGCGTTCACCGCGATGGCCTCCACGTTCCCGGCCTTCATCTTGGCCTGGGCGTCCGCCCAGCTGGCGCCGTTGAGCTTCATGAGGCGCTGGCGGTCCGCCACCACGTCGCCCGTCCCGACTTTGGGCGCCGTCTGGGCGGCGGCGAAACCGACGATCGCCAGGGCCGCCAGGACTCCGACGAGGATCGCGGTGCGCAGCGTTCGATTGCGGTTCATCTCGCCTCCTTTGCTGGGTGGGGCCCCCGGGGACGTCCCGGGTCCCGGATGCATGGGGGGTTCCGGCCTCACTTGCCGATCTTCTGTTTCACCGGCGGGATGCCTTTCAGGAACCGTGCGATGGCGGTCCGGTCGGCCTGGGTCAGGTCCTTGTAGCCGGCGGATGTTCCCTGGATGACCTCGGCCATCAGGCTGCCGGCCACGTCCCCGTCCGGCTTGTTGCCGGTGCCGAGGTAATCGGCGATCTGCTCCTCGGTCCAGGTGAGCCCGGTGTCTTTGTCCGGTGTGATGTTGGGGACCTCGGCGCCCTCGATCAGGCCCGAGGGGTTGCCGGCCAGGAAGCGCGCGCTGTCCATGGTCAAGGTAAGGGTGCGCGGCGTGTGGCACTCGCCGCAATGGGCCACGGCCCGCACCAGGTACTCCCCTCGGGCCACACCGGAGGCGGGGGCGGCGGCCGGCGGCTTCTCGCGCGGCGCGAAGGCGGCCAGCCAGGCCGGCAGGAACACGCTCTCGAAGAGCGGCACGGTGATCTTCTTGGGCTGGTTCTGGCGGTTCACCGGGGGCACGCTGCGCAGGTAGGCCACCAGGGCCCGCAGGTCGCCCTCGGCCATCGCGTTGAAGGACAGGAACGGGTGGACCGGGACCAGGCGCTCGCCGTTGGGGCGGCGGCCCAGCCGGATGGCGGTGATGATCTGTTCATCGGTCCAGTCCCCGATGCCGGTCTGCCGGTCCGGCGTGATGTTGGTGGAATATACCGTGCCGAACGGTCCATCGTACTTCCGACCGCCGCTGTTGAGCGGCTTCTTCGGCTCCGTGTGGCAGCCGCAGCCCCCGGAGGCCCCGAAGATGTACTTCCCGCGGGCGACCAGGTCCACCGGGGGCGCCTCGGCCGCCGGGGCCGAGGGGGGGCAGGAGACCTGCCCGAGCAGCATCAGTATGCCAACCAGGATGGGAGGTCGGAATGAGATCGCCATCGGCAGGTAGTGTCGCACAAGGAGCTTGAAAAGGTAAACGCAAAAATTGGGGGAATGGTTCCCATGTGGGGCGCATAACGCGGCGGCCGGGAGGGGAGGGCCCGCGGGCCTCACGGGGGCGCGGGCCCGCATGAGGAGGGGATGGCCTTGCAGGCGGAACGGGTGGCGGCGGGGGCGCTGGAACGGCAGATCGAGGCCATCTTCCGGGCCTGGGGGATGGCCCCGCGGGACCGCGGGCTCGCGGCCCGCCTCATGGTGGAGACGGACCTCCGGGGCGTGGATTCGCACGGGGCCGGCATGATGGAGCGCTACGAGGAATGGTACCGCGCCGGCTACATCCGTATGCGCCCGCGGCGCCGGCTGCTGCGGAACGGCGCCACCACGGCCCTGCTGCACGGCGGCCACGGCCTGGGCCACCCGGCGGCGGCGCAGGCGATGGCGCTGGCCATCCGCAAGGCGCGGCGGCACGGCGTGGGCTTCGTGGCCGTGCGGGGCAGCAACCACTTCGGGGCGGCCGCCTGCTACAGCATGATGGCCCTGCCGCACGGGATGATCGGCCTGGCCACCACCAACTCGGCCGTCCCCTCCGTGGTGCCCACCTTCGCGCGGGACCCGATGTTCTCCACCAATCCCCTCAGCGTGGCCGTGCCGGCGGGCCGCCGGCCGGCCTTCGTGCTGGACATGGCCACCAGCACCGTGGCCGTGGGCAAGCTGAAGATCGCGATCCGGAAGGGCGCCTCGATCCCGGCCGGGTGGGCGCTGGACGCCCAGGGCGTCCCGACCACGGATCCGAAGGTCGGCCACGCCTCGCGCCGGCTGACCCCGCTGGGGGGAACGCGCGAGCTGGGCAGCCACAAAGGATATGGCCTGGCCGTCTTGGTGGACATCCTTTCGGGCGTGCTGGCCGGGGCCGGCTACGGCGACCGGTTCGTGCGCCACGCGAGGACCGGGGAGCGCCCGCCGAAGGTGATGGACGTGGGG
>DASPOZ010000187.1:0-28025 GCA_035625755.1 Candidatus Sulfotelmatobacter sp. | reverse complement strand
CAGATGGTCTTGGTGAACGGCGCGGTAACCGTGGAGGGGGGGCAGCACACGGGCGTCCGGGCGGGCCGCATGGTCCGGAGGGGGTGAGGCGGAAGGCGTGAGGCGTGAGGCGCCAGGCGATGGGTAGGCCGCGGATCGGGGTAACGAGCTGGCACCACCCGGACCGGGAGGAGCGCTGGGAGTACGTGCGCGATAACTACACCCGCTCCGTCTACCGAGCCGGCGGCCTGCCCATCATCTTCCCCATGCCCAGCGCAGAGGAGGCCGTTCTCGAAGAGTACCTGGCGGGCGTGGACGGCCTGCTCTTCACGGGCGGGGAGGACGTCCACCCCAAGCATTATGGCGAGAGCGTGCGGGCAGGGTGCGGGGAGATCGACCCGGAGCGGGATGAGTTCGAGCTGGGCCTGGCGGCCCGCGCCCTGGAACGCGGCATCCCCACGTTCGGGATCTGCCGCGGCATTCAGCTCCTGAACGTGGCCTGCGGCGGGACGCTCTTCCAGGACCTGAAAGAACGGCCCGGCACGAGGCCTGAGCATCGCACCCGGCGCGAGGAACGCGCCCACCTCCGCCACGGCGTGCGCATCCTCCCAGACACGCGCCTGCGCGAGATCGTCGGCGCGGACGAAGTCAAGGTCACCAGCACCCACCACCAGCTTATCAACCGCCTCGGGGAAGGCCTGCGGGTAAGCGCCCTCGGCGACGACGGGACCATCGAGGCCGTCGAGAAACCGGACCACCCCTTCTTCCTGGCCGTCCAGTGGCACCCCGAGCGCATGGCCGACCACCACCCCGACCAACTCGCCCTCTTCCAATCTTTCGTCCGCTCAGCCTCCCAGCGCCGGTAGTTCCGGGAAAGGTTAGCCGCCAGGGCAACAAGATCGCCAAGGCGGCCAGCGTTGGTGTCTTGGCGGTTCAAACGATCCTCGGTAAGGTGGTTGGATCGCGCGGCAGATCAGTGGAAGCGCCCTCGGCGCCTCGGCGGTGTGGCCGGGGCCAAGGGATGCCGCCAGCGCAGGCCGGGGAAGCGGCTGTAGTCACGGTCCGTGGTGATCCACTCGCTGCCGGATTCGATGGCCAGCGCTGCGAGATAGGCGTCCGGCACCAGATTGCCCTTGACGCCTGCGTCCCGGCAGAGCCGCGCGAAGATTTCCCAGTGCCGCGGCCCTGCAGTGACCCGGACGCAGTTGGCGCGATCGCGCAATGTGCCCGCGAATTCGAGGGCGTGAACGATGGGGCTCGGTGGTGTGAAGACCCTGCGGTGCGTTACGACCCGGAGGAAACCGCTGAGCACCACGTCGGCCAGGCCGAAGGCTTGGTCTCCGTTGATCGTTTCCTCCAGCCAGCTCCGATAATCCGTGTGCCGGGGAGCGTCCCCGCGGTAGGCGTATACCAGGACATTTACGTCAGGCAGAATCACCGTTCTCGTCCATGACGTCAAGAAGGCCCGCCGTATCGTCGAGGTCCACCCCGGGCCGGATTCCCCGTCCCCGGAAGGTGGGCAGCTTCACCCGGGGCTTCCTTGGGCGCCCGTGGCCCCGATTGAGGGCCTCGCGCAGGGCGTCCTCGATGACGGCGGTGAGGGTGCGCCCCGTGCGCGCCGCGAGCTGCTTCGCCTCTCTCAACAGGTGGTCGTCAAGCCGAACGGTGGTCCGCATGCATTGAAGCATATCAATAAGACATCAATATGTCAATCCAGCGGAAGCGCGGCCCAGCCACATCATCCCTTCCTCCACGCCGTCCAGTGGCACCCCGAGCGCATGGCCGAACGCCACCCCGACCAACTCGCCCTCTTCCAAGCCCTCGTCCGCGCCGCCTCCCGGTGCCGACAGGCACAGGAAGGATCAACCGCCAAGGCGCCAAGAGCGCCAAATGGGACAGGCTTGGCGTCTTTGGCGTCTCGGCGGTTCGATCAGTCCTCGGCGGGGGCGGCGGGGCCGCGCACGGTGAAGGTGACGGTGGCGTGGGGACGGGCGGCGGCGTCCACGAGGGCCAGAGTGTGCCGGCCGGGCCGCGGTTCCCACAGGACCGGCTGCGTGGCCGGCCCGAGGTCGGTGCCGTCCAGGGCCCAGCGCAGCCGTTCGTCGGTGGCCTGGGCTTCGAAGGCAATGCGCTGGAGTTGCGCTGGGATGTCGGGGTCCAGGGCGATCAGGGTCCCGGAGGCCGGGGCGAGGATCCGGGGGAACCCCCCGGCCAGCGTCCCGGGGGCGGCGGGGGCCGGGGGCTCGGTGCCGGGCAGGAACCACTCCGTCCTGGCGGGCTCGGCGTCCTCGGGGAAGCTCACGCTGCGGGCCAGGACGCCCGCGGGGGGCTCGGGCGGGGCGCTCGGCGTGTCCCGGTGGAGCCACGCCATGATGTCCAGCCACACCGGGGCGGCGCCGGTGATCCCGCTCACGTCGCGCATCGGCTCGCCCGAAAAATTGCCCACCCACACGCCCACCGTGTAGCGCCGCGAGTAGCCCACGCACCAGTTGTCCCGCATCTCCTTGCTCGTCCCCGTCTTCACGGCGGTCCAGAACCTGGTGGCCAGCGGGTTCTCCAGGCCGAAGGTGGCGCTGCGGGCCTGGCGGTCGGCCAGGATGTGGGAAACCAGGAAGGCGGCCCCCTGCGAGTAGAGCCGCCGCGGCCCGCCACCGGGGCGCTCGTCCGGGGCCATGCGCAGCGGGCCCCAGGCGCCGCCGTTGGCCAGGGTGCGGTAGGCATTCACCAGCTCCCACAGGCTCACGTCGGCGGACCCCAGGGCCAGGGCGGGGCCGTAGAAGTCGCCCGACTCGCGGAGGCCGGAGAAGCCGAGGCGGCGGAGCTGCTGGACGAACGCCTCGGGGCCCACCAGCTCCAGGGCGCGCACGGCGGGGATGTTCAG
Source organism: Candidatus Sulfotelmatobacter sp. (assembly GCA_035625755.1). GTDB lineage: Bacteria > Methylomirabilota > Methylomirabilia > Methylomirabilales > DASPOZ01 > DASPOZ01. The sequence goes on along the minus strand of DASPOZ010000187.1, from coordinate 25,165 downwards.
CGACGAGCCCAGGGCGGTGCGGGCCGAGACCAGGCCCCGGAACCGCTCATCGTAGTCCTGGGGCCGGTAGAGCCCGCCCGTGACGGGGATCTCCAGGGGCGTATCCTCGATCAGCGAGGCGGGGGTGAGGAGGCGCTGGTCCAGCGCCAGGCCGTAGAGGAACGGTTTCAGCGTGGAACCGGCCTGGCGTGCGGCCCGCACGCCGTCCACGTAGCGGGCGCTGGAGAGCTCGCCGCTCCCCCCCACGTAGGCCAGAACATCCCCCGTGGCGTTGTCCACCACGAGGACGGCCCCGTCCTGCACGCGCTGCGCCCGCACGGCCAGCAGGTGGCGCCGCAGCGTCTCCGTGGCCACGCGCTGGAGGTTCGCGTTCAGGGTGGACCGTATCGAGGCCCCGTCGGGCGCCGCGCCCTGCGCGGCCTGCAACAGACGGTGGGCGGCGTGGGGGGCGGCCGTGACGCGGGGGCCGGTGCCGGGCGGCGCCTCCAGCGCCCGGGCCACGGCCGCCGCCAGGAGATCCGGCGGGACCTGGATTCGCTGAACCTGGAGGAGCCTCGCCGCCCGCCGGACCACGGCCTCCCGCCCAGCCCGCGGGGCACGGATGAGCGCGGCCAGCACGGCGGCCTCCGCCTCGCCGACGCCATCGGGGGCCTTCCCGAGCAGCACGTGCGCCGCCGCCCCCACGCCCTGGAGCTCGCCCCGGAAGGTCACCAGGTTCAGGTAGGCCTCCAGGATCTCGGCCTTGGACCATTCCGTCTCGATGGCCCGGGCCAGCCGCATCTGCTGCCACTTCTGCCGGAGGGTTCGCGGCCCCCCGCGGCGGCGCAGGGCGGGATCCAGCAGGGTTGCCACCTGCATGGTGATGGTGCTGGCGCCGCGCCGCGGGCCGCCGGTAACCCACTGGGCCGCGGCCGCCGCCAGGGCCGTGGCGTCCACGCCGTGGTGCTCGTAGAAGCGCCGATCCTCGGCGGCCACCACGGCGGCCTGCAGGGCGGGGGAGACCTCGGCCAGCGGGGCCCAGCCCAGGCGGCGCCGCGCGTCCTCGATGCGAAGTTCGTGGATCACCTCCCCGTGGCGATCCAGGAGCCGGGCGTCCGAGGGGCGGTAGGCGGTGCGGACGTCCGCGAAGGAGGGGAGGGCCAGGGCCTCCCGCGGCGAGGCCAGCCAGAGCAGGGCGAGGGCGGCGAGCGCGCAGATCATGGCTGCACCTCCAGCGGGGCGTTGGGCAGCTCGCCGAACATCTCGGGGGCGTAGAGGGCCTCCACCCGGGTGGTGGGCAGGTGCAGCCGGCCGCCCTGGTTCAGGCGGATGGTGTATTCCAGCGTGAAGGTCCCCTTGGGGACGAAGGCGTAGTAGGCGCGGAAGGCCTCGAAGGAACGCTCCTGGTAGGCCGGCCAGGCCCAGCCCCGCTCCCGCTCGCCCTGCGTGGCGATGGCGGAATCCCTCGCCAGCCCGGTGCCCAGGTGCGAGGCGCCGGCGGGGATCGGATCGTTCACCACGACCCAGGTCATGTCCGCCTGGGCCTCGATGGTGAGGCTCACCCGCACCAGGTCGCCGCGGCGGAAGCCCCCCGGCCGTTGGGGCTCGATGGGCGTCAGGGTCTTCGTGATCTTGTAGCCGCTGGAGAGGGGGGCCTGCAGCGGGATGGCCGCATCCGTGCGCACCGTCACCCAGGGGTTGCCCGTGCCGGCGTGATCCACGGTGAGGTCCTGCCCGGGCGACGGCCAGGGGAAGGCGAGGGTGCCGCCCTTGGGGGCCTGCCCCCAGTCGATCCGCCGCTGGGTCCCCCCGAGGGCGGCGGCGCTGGCCCCCGTCACGGGCACGCGTTCGAAGGCCTGCGAGAACTTCTCCACGGCCAGCGCGCCCCAGGCGTTGGTCACGGTGAGGTCCCAGGCGCCGCGGCGCTGGCGTGCCAGGGCGCCGCGCATGAGCCTGGGCAGGTCGTCCCTCCACTCGTTGGCATCCAGGAGGTGGAGGATCAGGCGGACGGCGTTCGTATCCGGCGAGACCATGAGCCACCACAGGTGGTCGGAGCGCTCGGTGGAAAACCCCATGGTCGTCCCCTGCAGGTTCAGGCGGGAGCGGAGGATCTGCTCGGCCTCGGCCAGCCGCGCGTCCTGCTGCGGGATGCCGCGGACTCGGCGCAGGATGCCCCACCAGTCCAGGACGGCCGAGGTGGGCCAGAGGTTGGGCTCGATGGTGATGCTCCCCAGGAGCGGCGGCGCGGCCTTCCCGTGGCGGGCCAGGGCCTCGATGGCGGCCAGCTTGCGCAGCGAGAGATCGGCCGTGGGCAGCGCGGAGCGGCGGGCGATCTTCCCTTCCACGAACTGCAGCAGCCCGTCCTCCATCTTGGTTCGGACGTCGTCGGGAACCGTCCAGCCCGACTCGTGAATCACGGCCAGGACGTAGGCCGTCAAGACCTCACTGCCCTCGAGCATCGCCGGGAAGTACTTCAGCAGGCCGTCGGCGTCCAGGTAAGACGGGAGCGTGGCGGCGATGCCGCGCCACATCCCCTCGTCCCGCAGGGCCACGGCCCGCGAGGTGAGTTGCTCCAGGCAGGTGTAGGGATAGCGGAGCATCCACTCCCGCAGGCTCGGCAGCCCCTCCGTGAGGGTGGGACGGAAGGCGACCTGCACCCCCCCGCGCCCGGGTGTGGCATCCGCCGGGCGTTCCACCGGCTGGCGCACCGCCCCCTCCCAGCGGAAGAGGGTGGCCTGGTAGGTGCGTACGGGCACGGCGGGGACCACCTGCTGGGTGACCCGGATGCGGTCCGCCGTCCCGCCCGGCTCCGTGGCCTCCACCTCGTAGCGCAGGGCCGAAACGCCCACGGGCGCCGTGACGTCCCAGCCCGCCGTCTTGGCGTCGCCCGGCAGCAGCCGCAGGGCCTGGGCGGTGAGGGGCGCGGGCAGTCCCTCCACCCGGCCGCGGAGCGTGAGGTCCATGGGGCGGTCGGTGGTGTTGCGGAGGGTGACCTCGGACCGGAAGGCGTCCCCCTCGCGGACGAGGGGGGCGATCCCGGGGAGGATCATCAGGTCCTGCGTGGACCGGATGCTGGCCGCGCCCGTGCCGAACAGGCCCGCGCCCCCCGTGGCCACGGCCACGATGCGGAAGCTGGTGAGCGAATCGTTGAGGGGGACGTCCACGCTGGCGGCCCCCTGCCGGTCCAGGCGGACCCGTCCCTTCCAGAGGAGCAGCGTATCGAACAGCTCGCGGGTCGGTTGGCGCCCGCCCCCGCCTCCCTGCGGCAGGGCCTTCAGGCCGAAGTGGCGCCTGCCCACCACCTGCATCTGCGCGGTGGCGGTCTCCACGCCGTGCCCGCGGCGCCGCATCATGGCCTCCAGGATGTTCCAGCTCCCGTTGGGCGCGAGCTCCAGCAGGCCCTCGTCCACGGCGGCCACGGCCACCTCGGAGCCGCGCGGGGGCGCCTCCCCCGGCGCCGTGCGGACGGCGATCCGCACGCGGGCCGTCTCGCGCACGCGATAGGTCGGCCGCTCCGGGGAGACCGTGACGCGCAGTTCGTGGTCGCGCCAGCCCACCCGGATCTCCGCCATGCCCAGCTTGAAGGCCGGTTTGCCCAGGTCCACCATGGCCGTGGGCTGCACCCCGCCCACCCGGCCGCGCACGGCCAGCACCGAGACGAAGACGTTAGGCGCGTAGTCCTTCCAGGCCGGGAACGTGATGACCGGCTCCCTGCCGAGGAGCGTCACCACGGAGGCGTCCAGCACCCCGTCCCGCTCCACCGTCACCAGCGCCGTGGCCCGCCGGAAGGGCATGCGCACCTGCAGGCGCACCGTCTCCCCCGGCTCGTAGCGGGGCCGCTCCGGCAGGAGGTCGATCCGGTCGCTGTCGGGCACGGTGAACCACATCTCCTCCGAGCCGGCCACCCACACGTCCTGATGAACCCCGGTGGCGTGGCCGGCGTCGTCCGCCGCGGTGGCCTGGAGGATCAGGTTGCCGTCCGCCGGCGCCCGGCCCTCGCAGGACAGGAGGCCCTTCGCATCCGTGGTGCCCCGGCAGAACTCGCCGAGCCGGCGCGTCTCCTCCACGTGCTCGAAGGCGTAGAATCCCCCCACCAGGCGCTTGCGGTGGGAGTAGAACTTGCGCTGCAGGATGTCCACCCGCACCGGCGCGCCGGCCACGGGCTTCCCCGAGAGGTCCGCCACGGCGGCGCGGGCCTTCAGGCTGTCGCGGGTCGCCATCCAGGTGTCCGGCCGGATGCCCACGAGCCACTTGGCCGGCCAGAGCGGGACCCGCGCGGAGACGGTCTGTACCTCGCCGTTCGGGTCGCGAAACTCCAACTCGGCCAGGACGTCCAGCGGGGTGGCGGCCCGGGGCAGGCGCGTCACGGCGGCCCGGGCCGTGCCCCCCGCGTCCAGGACCAGGTCCTGGACGCGGGGGGGCAGCGGCCTCTCGGGCGGGGCCGCCTCGTCCGCCTCCATCTCCGTTCCTTCGCCCTCGTCCTCGACGATGCCGGCCCCCGGGCGGACGATCCCCTCCTTCACCGCTCCGTTACCGAAGGCGAAGCCCTCGAAGGCCTCGAAGCCGGAGACGGCCTTGGGCTGGACCTGGGTGCGCAGCTTGACCGGGAGCTTCCCGGCCCCGCCCCCCGCCAGATACTGGACGCTCAGGTCCAGGGGGAACTCGGAGACCGCGACGAGGGCGGCGGAGGGGGGCTTGATGGTGGCGCGCATAAGGGGCACGCGGAATTCTTCCACGCGGAACGCGCCGGAGACCCACTCCTGCTGGGGCCCGGATTGCCGGCGCCTCGCCGGGCCCGCGCGCCCGGCGCCGCCGGGCGCGGGAAACACGATTTCGTAGCGGCCCAGCTTCGCCTCCTTCGGGATCGTCCACGCGCTCTCGGAGATTCCGGCCGCGTCCCACGTCACGGGGACCTCGTACTTCTGATCGCTCCCCAGGTGCCGGATCAGGACCGTGCGGGGGCGGTCCCCCGCGGGGAGCAGGGCGAGCCGCCGCAGGGTCTCCCGGCGGAGGACGTGTTTCATGTGCACCGTGTCCCCGGCGCGGAAGAGCGGACGATCCAGGATGGTGTGGGCGACCGTGGGGCCGCGGAAGTCCTCGAAGGGCAGGCGGAACCGCCACGGCTCGATCCCCTGTTGCCAGCTCGAGTGGACGAAGCTCAGGTCGTTCTCCATCGTGGCCGTGACGAGCAGGCCCTGGTGCAGGTCCAGGAGGGCGTGCAGCTGCGGATAGTCCTCCGAGCCCTGGGGGTAGGACCCGCAGCGCGGCAGGGCCTCCCGCGCGGGGAGGGTCCCGATCCGGGCGATGCCGTGGGCGTCGGTCTTGCCGCTCCACACCGCCTTCCCGCGGCAGTCCCGCACGGCCACCTCCGCCGCGGCCACCGGTTTCGCCTCATCCAGCGTTGTCACCCAGGCCAGGGAGTTTGTGCGCCCCCACTTGAAGTGCACCGAGAGGTTGGTCACCAGGGCCGCCGTGGGGACGTACATGGTCCCGCCCCCCTCGAGCAGCGAGGCGCCCAGGCGCGCGCTCTCCAGCTCGAGGATGTAGAGCCCCGGCTCCTTGAAGGGGATGCCCATCACCTCGAAGGCCTTGGCGCCGTGGGGCTTGGGGAGGGCGAACGGCCTCACCGTGGAGCCGGGTTCCGGGGAGGCGAAGACGGAGGTGTTCCGCTGCGCCCCGGCGAGCTTGCGGAGCCATGCCTGGATCGCCCCGCCCTTCTCCGGCGGGATGCGCAGCACCTTCCCCACGATGCGGTCCGTGGGGGCCTGGGCCGTTGCCGGCGCGCCCGCGCCCGTCCCCCCGGCCGGGCCGCGCCGCCGGGGGCGCGGCGCCGCGTCCAGGTTCCGCACCGTGACCGGCAGCACCGGGTCGGCCTTCCACTCCACGATGCCGAAGCGCGCCGAGAACTTGGCCAGGGGCGGGAACTCCTCCGTCCTCACCGTCAGCGGGAAGGCCCCGGCGTTGACGGGGGGGCGGCCGGCGTCGTCCGTCAGGCCGGAGGGGACTTCCACCCGGAAGGTCGCCTTTTCGGGGAACGGGCTCTTGAAGACCACCTGATGGACCGCCGGCACGTTCTCCTCGTCCTCCGGCGCCTCCGCCGTCCAGCGGCGACCCTCCGGGCCGACCAGGGCGCTGTGCCGGGCCTGCTCCCAGGGCACCGGGGCCGAGAATTGGAGCAGCATCGGGGTCAGGGGGATACAGGCGGCGTAGCGGTTCTCCCGCTCGCAGCGGAACTCCGCCTTGAAGGCCTCACGCACCTTGAAGGGAAGCGTCTGGTCCTCCTCGGTGGGCACGCCGCTGGCAGAGGTCACGCCCTGGCCCCAGATGAGCTTGACCATCGACCCGCTGGGGAAGCGCTGCCGGGCCTGCAGCACCAGGAGGGGCCCGGCGGGCGGCCGCCGGAAGCGGGCCTTGAGGATCGCCTCCCGCGCCTCGCCGGTGAGGAGGCGCGCCCCCACCCGTTCGGCGAGGCCTTCGACGGCGAAGGAGACGTGCTCCAAGACGGAGGCCTCGGTCGGCTGCGCGTCCAGGCGGAGGACGAAGGCCTGCTCCTCGTCGATCCCCTCGTCGCCCTCCGGGGGGATGGAGGAGCGGATGGCGGGGCCGCCGGTGCTGAACGTGAATTCCCGCGGGCCCCCCAGCGGGGTCCCCGCCAGGGCGGCGGCGCCGGCGCGGAGGCGGAAGGTGCAGCGGACGCCCGCGGGCAGGTCGCGTGCGAAGTCGTACACCCAGTTCCGGCTGTCCACCCAGCGGGCGGCACCGGCCTCGGGGCACTGCACCTCGAAGATGTCGGTGGCGACGCGCGGATCGCCCAGCGGGACCATCGGCTCGGAGAAGCGGGCGGCCACCTGCCGCACGTCTTTCACCGTCCCTTGGGGCGTGAACTGCGCGACGTGGGGAGCGGGCCGTTCCCCCGTGGCGGCGCCCGCCGGGGGGATGGCGGCCGGGAGCAGCAGCGCGGCCGCAGCGATGGGCATCGCCCGCAATGCGAGGGAGCGCCGGGCGAGCGGCCGAACAGACGAGTCATGTGATGGGATCATCGCCAATGCCTCCATGGCCCCACGGCCACGCTCCCGCAAGTTCCTGCCGGGGCCCCCCACGGGGCTCACCGAGCGACGCGCCACATGCTGGCGAGCATCGAATCATACCCCCGGCGCGGGGTCAATGGTGGAGACGGAAGAAAGCGCGAAGAATCGGGCGCTGGATACGGACAACCTTAGCGGGTTGCTGGAACACTTCCTCTTCCGCAGGCTGCTCAAAAAAGTCCAGATGCAAGGCGGCGCGCGAGGCGCCGACTGAGGCGTACGCCGGGTACGCCGCAGGGAGTGCGCGAGCGCGCCAACGCACCACCCGCTGCCGCCGAGGCAGCGGGGAGAGATGCCGGGCCTTTTTCAGCAGCCTGCTAGGCAGGCCGGCCGGCGAGGCGGGCGGCGAGGGCACGGTGGGCGGCGAGGCCCTCGGGGCCGGGGAGGGGCGGGCGGGGCCGGGCGGCCGCCGCGGCGGCTTGGGAGCGCGCGCGGCGGACGCGTTCGCGGGCCTCCTCGAGGCGCGACGCCGGGATCTCGCCACGGCCGGCGGCGCGGCGAAGGGCGGCCAGCGCTTCGCGCTGGAACTCGGGGCGGTGGCAGACGAGCACTAGGTCGCCGCCGGCCGCCAGGAAGCGGCACGCGGCCTCGCCGGCGGGCCAGCGGTGGGCGATGCCGGCCATCTCCAGGTCGTCGCTGATCACCAGGCCGTCGTATCCGATCTCGGTCCGGAGCAAGCCGGTGAGGATGCCGGCCGAGAGCGTGGCGGGATGCTCGGCGTCGAGGCCCGGGTAGAGGACGTGGGCGGTCATGACGGCGGGCAGGTGCGGGGCGGCGGCGCGGAACGGGGCGACCTCCACGGACAGCAGGCGATCGCGACCGTGAGGGACGACGGGCAGCGTGAGGTGAGAATCGGCGGCCGTGTCTCCGTGGCCGGGGAAGTGCTTGCCCACGGGCAGGACACCGGCCTCGGTGAGGCCGCGGGCGAAGGCGCTCCCCAGGCGGCCGACGAGGGCGGGATCGCCGCCGAAGGACCGGTCGCCGATGATCGGGTTGGCCGCGTTCGTGTCTACGTCCAGGACGGGGGCCATATCCATGGTGAAGCCGGCGCCGGCCAGCTCTGCGCCCATGGCCTGCCCCACGTGGAACGCCAGGTCTTCCGAGCCGAGCCTCCCCAGGGCGCGCGCCGGCGGCCAGAGGGTGAAGGGTTCGGCGAGGCGGGCCACGCGGCCGCCCTCCTGGTCCACGGCGATGAGGGGGGGCAGGTCCGGCGTGAGGCGCCGCAGGCGATCGGTGAGCGCCGCGATGGCCTGCGGGGCGCCCAGATTGCGGGCGAACAGGATCGCGCCGCCCAGGCCCTCCTCCCGCGCCCACTCCTCCACGAAGGAAAGATTCTGGTCCGTGAACCCCAGCATGAACAGCTCGCCCAGCCCCTGCATCAGTTTCCCCCCAGCCCGAAGTGCCGGCGAAAGTCGGCGCGCTGCGCGTCGGTGAGGTCGGGCCAGCCCTGCATCTCCCGGTAGAGCCCGGCGGGGTCCTTCGTCATGCGGGCGCTCACGGCCTCGGCCGCGGCGGAGAGGGCGGCCACCCGCCGGTCGATGACCCCGTGGATGAGGGGGCCGAGGAGCTTCAGCAGGCCGTGCACCAGCCCATGCTCGATCCGCACGTAGAGGTGCGGCTTGTTGCGCAGGGCGGGCTGGCCGGCATCGGCCTCCTCGGCGTAGCGGAGCGCGATCACCATGGCCCCGTTGAACCGGAGGAGGTGGGCCAGGGATCGGAACTCGCCTTCGGCGAAGTACACGCGCCGCCCCGGGGCCCGGGCGATGAGCCGCAGGTGGCCGCGGAGGGCGTCCCGGTCGTTCACGTCATAGAGGCCCGGGCCCTTCTCGGTGACGCTGTAGGGCTCCAGGGGCGGGTACAGGTGCCGGGCCAGGGCGGCCGCCAGGGGGAGCCGCTCCAGCAGGAACTCCTCATGCTCGCGGCGCCCGACGAAGCGCACAACCTCCAGCTCGCGGGAAATGGTGTACTCCTCCACCGCGCGCCGCACGGCCGCATCCTCGATCTCGAAATCGAGGAGGCGGAGCGGGGCCACCGCCTCCTTCTCGTTCTCGCCGCCGGGGGCGGCCAGGGGCGCCGCCAGGGCCAGGAGCAGTGCCACGCCGGCGGCCCGCCGGATCATCGCCGCGGGTCCAGCAGATCGCGCAGCCCATCGCCCAGGAAGTTGAGGCCGAGGACCACGCCCATGACGGCCAGCCCGGGGAAGACCGCCAGGTGGGGCGCTACCAGCAGGTAGTTGCGGGCCTCGTTGAGCATGCTGCCCCAGCTGGCGCCGGGAGGCTGCGTGCCCAGGCCCAGGAAGCTGAGGCTGGCCTCGCCCACGATGGCGCCCGCCATGCCGAAGCTGGCCTCCACGATGACGGGGGCCAGGATGTTCGGCAGCAGGTGCCGCGCGGTGATGCGCCACCGGCCGGACCCCAGGGCGGCGGCGGCGCGCACGAAGTCCATCTCGCGCACCACCAGGATCTGCCCGCGGACCAGCCGGGCGTACCCGACCCAGCCGATGAGGCAGAGCGCCAGCACCACGTTGAGCAGGCTCGGGCCCAGGGCGGCCGCGAAGGCGATGGCCAGGAGGATCCCCGGGAAGGCCTGCAGGATGTCGCACATGCGCATCAGCAAGTCGTCCACGATCCCCCCCAGGGACCCCGCCAACGTTCCCACCGCCAATCCGACGGCCACGGAGATGCCGACCACCAGCGTCCCCACCCACAAGGAGATCCGGGCGCCGTAGAGGACGCGGCTCAGCACGTCCCGCCCCAGGCGGTCCTGTCCGAGGAGGTGGGCCGCACTGGGGCCCCTGAGTCCCTCGCGGAGGGCCTGCGCTGCGGGAGGGTAGGGGGAGAGCAAGGGGGCCGTGGCGGCGCACCCCACGAGGGCGGCCAGGACCAGCACCCCCACGGCGATGCCGGGGTGGCGGCGCGCGCGCGCCATCATCGGTACCTCACCCGGGGATCGGCCAGGGCATAGAGGAGGTCGGTAACCAGGTTCACCAGCACGTAGGTGAGGGCGATGACCAGCACGCATCCCTGCACCAGCGGGTAATCGCGCGACTGGATCGCCTGGAACGCCAGCCGCCCCAGGCCCGGCCAGGCGAAGATGGTCTCCGTGATGACGGCGCCGGAGAGGAGCCCGCCGAACTGGAGCCCCACCAGGGTGAGCACCGGGATCAGCGCCGGCCGCAAGGCGTGCACCAGCACCACGCGCCGGCGCGGGATGCCCTTGGCGAGCGCGAAGGTGACGAAGTCCTGGCGCAGCACCTCCAAGAGGCTGGAGCGGACCATCCGGGAGAGGATGCCGGCCATCCCCAGGCCCAGGGTGGCGGCCGGCAGCACCAGGCTGGCGAAGCCCTCGCGCCCCGAGACCGGCAGGATTCCGAGGGCAATGGGGAAGGCCAGCACGAGCAGGGGGGCGAGGACGAAGTTCGGCACGGACACCCCCAGCAACGCCAGGAACATGGCGCCCCGATCCGCCGGCGTATCACGCCTCACGGCCGCCAGCGTCCCCAGGGGCACTGCCACGAGCACGGCGACGGCCAGGGCGGCCACGGCCAGTTCCACGGTGGCCGGCAGCGCGGTCCGGACGGCGTCCCAGACGGGGCGGGGCGAGAACAGCGACCGCCCCAAATCCAGGCGGGCCAGGCCGCGCAGGAAGGCCAGGTACTGCGCCGGCAGCGGCAGATCGAGGCGCAGTTCGTGGCGCAGCGCCGCCTTGTCCGCCGCGAGAGCCGTTTCGCCCAGCATCACCTCCACCGGGTCGCCGGGGATGCAGTGGATGAGCAGGAAGACCAGGGTGGACACGCCCCACACCACCGGCACCAGGAGCAGCAGGCGGCGCGCCAGGTACCTGATCATGGGGCGGGCGATCCGGCGGCCGGAAAGAGCGTTCGGCCGTACGGCCGTACGACCGTTCGGCAGTTCCCGCAAGGAACCACATCATGCGGGCGGCGTGGCGGCTCAACGGGCCTCCGGCGAACAGCCGAACAGCCGAACAGCCGAACGGTCGAACGCTCTTGCCTCATCGCGGCGGCCCCAGGGTCACGTCTTTGAGGGGGGTGAAGTCGCCGGCGGGGGAGAGGCGGAAGCCATGGACGTGGGGCCGGTGGGCGGCGAGGATGCGCCCGTGCCAGAGGGGGATGACGGGGAGGTCCTCCGCCACGATCTGCTGCACCCGACGGTAGACGGCCCGGCGGGCCTCGCGATCCAGCGTCGTGCGGCCCAGGTCCAGCAGGCGGTCCACCTCGGGATTCCGGTACCGGTTGCGGTTGGCCCCCCGCGGCGGCAGCGAGGCGGCGTGGAAGGCGTAATAGTAGATGTCCGGATCGATGATGCCGATCCAGCTCAGGGCGTAGAGCTGGAAGTTCTGGTTCTTGATGTCGGCGTAGAACGTGCCCCACTCGTAGGACCGGAGGTCCAGGCGGACGTCCAGGGCGGCGAGCTGTTCCTGGATGGCCTCGCCGATGGTTCGGCTCAGCTCCACCGTGGGGATCTTGTAGGTCAGGCGCAGGGGCCGGCCGCCGCGCTCGGGGCCCGCGGCCTCGGCCAGCAGGCGGCGGGCCTCGGCGGGGTCGTACCCGTAGCGCGGCACATCCGGCGCGTAGGCCCAGTGGCCGGGCGGCAGCAATCCCGTGGCCAGCACGGCGCGACCCCCCAGCAGGCCGTCCACGATGGCCCGACGATCCACCGCGTGGGCGATGGCCCGGCGCACCCGCACATCCTTGAGGGCGGGGTCCTCCAGGTTGAAACCCAGGTAGCTCACGCTGTTGCTGTCCGCCTCCAGGACGGTGACGTTGGGGAGGGCGGAGAGCCGCGGGAAGGCCTCGGGCGGAATCGCGCCCACCAGCAGGTCCACCCCGCCCCGCTGCAGCTCCAGCAGGCGCGTGGTGGCGTCCGGGATCACGCGGCAGATGAGCCGGGTCAGTGAGGGCGGCCCCTGAAAGTAGTCCGGATTGGCCGCCAGCTCGACGCGGTCGTGCGGAAGCCAGCGCGCGAACCGGAACGGACCGGCGCCCACGGGGGCGTGGGCCAGGTCATGCCCGGAGGCCGCCAGGTCCTGGGGGACGATCCCCACGGCCACCGCGCTCAGGAACGGGGCGTAGGGCGCCTTCAGGCGGAAGACGACGCGGTGGGGGTCCGGGGTCTCGATGCGGGCGATGGGCTCCAGGCTGCCGGCGAAGGGCGACCGCAGGGACGGATCCCGCATGGATTCGAAGGTGTACCGCACGTCCGCCGCCGTGATCTCTGCCCCGTGGTGGAACCGCACGCCGCGCCGCAGGGTGAAGACCACCGTCCGGTCGTCCGGGAACTCCCAGCGCTCGGCCAGGTCCGGCACGAAGTCGCCGTGGGGGTCCGCCCGGACGAGCTGGAGGTAGAGGAGCTGGGTGAGACGGTTCGAGACGGCGTCCGTGGCCAGGCGGGGGTCCAGCGTGGTCGGGTTCGAATCCAGCGCCAGGGTGAGCGAGTCGCGGGGCGCCCCGGCGGTGCCCTGGCCGCAGCCGGCGAGGGGCCCGAGGGCGAGGAGGAACGCGCCAAGGAACGTCCAACGTCCAACGTCCAACGTCCAACGTCGAATGTCCAACGTCCAACGTCGAGCGATGTGCGGGGGGCGGAGGGGGGCGGGTGGCACTACCGGACGGGCGGGGGGGGCTCGCCCTTGGCCTCGGGCGTCCGGTCGGTGGTGAGGACCGCCTTCACCAGGTTCAGGATGCGGTCGGCGCTGCTGGCCTTCAGGACGGTTGCCTCGGCGCCGGCCTGGAAGGCCCGCTGGTTCAGCTTGGGGTCCACGGTGGCGGTGAGGATGACGACGGGGATGTCCTTCAGGTCCGGGTGCTTCTTGATTCTGGCGCAGGCCGCGATGCCGTCCAGGTCGGGCATCTCGACGTCCAGGATGATCAGGTCCGGGCGTGAGGCGCGGGCCTCCCGGATGCCTTCCTCCGCGCTCTCGGCGCTGAGCACGGTGTAGCTCTTGGACTGGAGGATGTTCCGGATCATGGCGATGAAGAAGGGCTGGTCGTCCACGACGAGGATCTTCGCGGATCCCTCAGGCGTCTCGCCGGCCATCGTCTCCCCCCGCCCCGACCGCTCTCTACACCCCTAGTATGTTGTCAGGCAGCTTGCTCCTCCGCAGGCCGCTCAAAAAAGCCCAGGTGCAGGGCGGCGCGCGATGCGCCGACTGAGGCGTACGCCGGGTACGCCGCAGGGAGTGCGCGAGCGCGCCAACGCCGCAGATGGGCATTTTTCAGCGGCCTGCTAGGCCTCGTCCCACACCTCCACCCGGTTCCCATCGGGGTCCAGGCAGTAGAAGGAGCGCCCGCCGCCGTTGTGGCTGATGGGCCCGCGCACCACGCGCACCCCAGCCGCCTTGACCTCGGCCAGGACCGCGTCGAAGCCCTCGGGCGCCACGGCCAGGCCCAGGTGGTCCAGCCCGGTCTCGTCCTCCGGGGCGGGCAGGTAACCTTCTTTGCGCGCCGGCAGCTCGCGGATGGTGAGGTAGTCTGCCCCGCAGCGGAGGAAGAGCTCGCGGTCCGTGCGGCGGGACACCTTGAGGCCGAACAGGCCGGCGTAGAACTTTTCGGCGCGCGCCAGATCGCCGGTGTTGAGGGCCAGATGGCCCATGCGCTTGACCCGGATCATGGTCTCGTCCTCTCTCGTCTGGCCGGGGAAGCTCCCCGACGGCCGGGGGTAGTCTATACGGGAAGCGACCTCCCGGCAAATCATTTCCCCGCCCCCCCCGGCGCCGGGCCAGGCCGGGCCGGTATCGCCCGCCTCGGAAGCCCCATGCTTGGATGCATCGGGCCGTCAGGGCCATGGGGCGTTGACGTAACCCCCGGACTTTGGTTGGGCTAGATATGTTGCTGAGCGCCTGGAACCAAATCGGCAGGACGCAGGGTGGCAAAAGTGTCGAGATATCTCCGGCATGATACGGGAGAAGATTCCTGGGGGCCCAGCGCCCATGGAGGGGATGGCGGCCGCGGGCTAGGCAGATGAGGCTCGGAGGGAGGGGACGTTGGGTGCTTGTTGTACTTAGCTTGCGGGGGTGGTCAGGCGGTCACCCGGCTTGGCCGACCCCCATGAGAATCTGGCCACACCGCCCGCATTCCCGCGCCGCAGGTCACCAAAGCGGCCGCGTCCACCGCTGACCCGAAGATATCCGACCCCGATCCTCACTCCACATTCACCAGGTATCCGTGCCGGCCGGGACAGTCCCAGCCGTCATTGCTCTTGTGCTTTCGGAGCCTCGGATCGTTAGCCGAACGTCGGAACTTCTTACTGCAGAGCACACATTCGAAGACATACGTGGGGCCGTAGCCGGGCAGCGACCTGCCCGGCGGGCGCGGCGCACGGTACGGCCGACTCGTGAGCCGCGGAGGCGATGAGGTGGGCGGGGCGGTGATGGGGCCACCCGGCGTGAACTCGATCCGATAGCGGGGCTGGAAGGGCGTCGTGGTCGGTCGCACGTCGGCCATCTTCGCAATGTTGAAGGCCTTGATGTGCGTGCCCCCCTGTTCCCACGCGTAGAGGAGAAGGTTCCCTGTCGCGGCTTGCCTCAGGGAGTATGGCTCAACGAGGCGGCGCGTGCCATCGTATATGAACTCGAGGAGGAGACGGCTGGCCCCCGCGAAGCGGATGGTTTCGAGAGGGGCCCCGCCCCAGTACTGGATCCCCGCGGGTGCCACGGGGATGGTGTCCGCCGGCGTGGGGGCCGGCGAGAGCATCGCCTCGATGGGTACCGCGGTGGGTTGATCGATCCAGGCAAGCAACCCGGGCAGCCGGGGCCAAAGCGCTTCCAGGTCCGGGAGTTGTGGAAGCTGGTGTGCGAGCATGTTGAGCCACTCCGCCCGCAGCTCTTCGGTGGCCTGGACGATCCGCAGCAGGGTCGCGCGGCTGGGAACTTGGAGTCCCTTGCCTGCGCACTTCTGTCGAAACAGTTCGTGGGCCCGCCCGAGGTCAAAGGCGTCGGCACGGTTTTCGAGCAGGTACACGACGTCGTAGAGGTCGCGCGGACGGGTGCGCTCGTAGAGGGCCCGGGTCTTTTCGGCCAGCAGTTCCTCCAACGAGTAGGCCAGGACGGTTCCCCCGTCGGGGAGATCGTCCGGGTAGGGGTGGAACGGCGTGCGCTGGACGGGCGGATCGAGGACGGGCTCGTGCTGTGTGAGGTCGAGGAGGACCCGGGGCAGGGTAGGGATGCTCAGGGGGCCGCGATATGCGATGCGCCCCTGAAAAGTGGGTTTTCCCTGTGTGTCTGCGCGGGACCGCACCTCAATGAGGTCCGGCGGGAACTCGATCCCGCTCACCTCGCTCACGATGCGGGTCACCGCATGAAGGGCGGTGCGGAGCTGGGTTTCCGTGTATGGGGCCTCGGGAAGGAGGGAAAAGTCCAGGTCCTCCGAGAAGCGGTAGGTCTCGAAGTAGCACTTCTTGATGCAGGTGCCGCCCTTGAAGACCCAAGTGGCTCGGGTCTCTGGGTGGGAGGCCAGCCCTGCCAGGAGCCAGCCCAGGACGTAGTCCTTTTCGACAATGTCGGGGCGGAGGCGCCACTCCGTGGCGCGATCCAGGATATCCTGCTTATTGATCATGACGCCCGCAACGCAGCGCCCGCCGGCACGTTCACCCAAAGGCGCCACCGGCGCACGAGCGTCCCGCGCCGCGCCACAGCCGGGTCGAGCTTTACGTATCCGGCGGTCAGATGATGGCGCGCTTCCTCGATGAGGCGGCGCTCCTGCGGCCAGAGGCGCTCGGCCAGATACCCGAGCCGTTTCGCCGCGGCCCCGCTGGCGGCCTCACGGGCTGTGCTCGCCAGCTTGGCGAAATTTCGCTCTGCCTGCCCGCCGTATTCCCGCATGACATCCACGAGGTGGCGGACGCCCCCGCAGAGCTCGGGGTGGCGGAGGCAATCGACGATGGTGCGTTCGCGATCCGAGACCGGGACGCGCTCACTCCCACGCCACACCAACGGCAGGGCCGCGATCCGCGCCCGCGGCACCCGGAAGAGCCGGAACCCATGTCCGAGGAGGGTTACGGACCGACTACGAACATGCGCTGCTGTCACGACGAGCGTCGAGCGGAAAAGCTGCTCGGTGAGGCCCCAGTGCTCAGCAGCACTCCAGCCACCGATGTAGCAGGGTGAAAAGGCCTCCCGGGCCAGCACCCATGGATCTTCCGCGACCATGGGTCGGCCCGGCTCGGCCTCCAAAGGGAGGACAAGGTACAGGCCGCGGCGTGCCCTGAGGAGCCACCCCCGGCGTGCCATGGCAGCCAGCCTGAGGGCTGCTGCCCGGCGCTCGAGGTTCAGCGACTCTGCCGCCCGGGCCACAGTGACGACTCCCGCGCGGCCCGCTCGCGCGAGCCTGGCTATGGCCATGCGATCCGTACCCGATGCCGAAGCACGCATGTGGTGCCCCTGCTAGTGATTGTTTTCGTGTGCTGAAATCTTGTTATTTAGGATATTTCTACGCACAGAATATACCACAGCCCTACTCCCTTAACAAGCCGGTTGAGCGCGAGCCTCTTGGCCCCCGCTATTCATGAACCCGGCACGCCTTGCTTCGAGTGAAAGGCTGCCGCCTACGCCGGGTCTTGACATGTTCCGACGAATGATGCACAGTGACATCAGAGTTGAGCGCGTGCCCGGGTGACGGCTCGGGCGTGTTAGACCTCCGGGCTTTTCGGAACCCGCAATAGACCTCCGGGGAGCAGAAATGCTCCCCGGTTTTCTTTTTCGGAGCCCTCCATGGACCAGAAACCGCGGGCTCGTGAGGCCGGCGTGCGCCGGATCGGGGGGGGCGGGTCTGCCGGGACGGCCCACGGCGGGACGGCCCGGCGGTTGACGACGCGGGCCTTTCCTGGGTAGCATCGGAATTCGGGAGGCCCGCATGCCCCTCGACCGCGATCAGTTCGTCAAGTCGCACGCCCTGGGGAACGACTACATCGTCGTGGACTTGGATCGTCTTTCCTTCCCGCTGACGCCGGAGGCGATCCGCCGGATCTGCCACCGCAACTTCGGCGTGGGATCGGACGGGATCCTGGGCCTGCGCCCCAGCCCCCGGGCCGACTTCGGCCTGCGCATCTTCAATCCCGACGGCAGCGAGGCCGAGAAGAGCGGCAACGGCCTGCGTATCTTCGCCAAGTTCCTGCACGACCACGGCTACGCCCGCGCCTCCAGCTTCACGGTGGATACCCTGGGCGGCCTCGTGCGCGCCAACCTGGACGTGGCCGGAGGCGCCGTGGGCACCATCACGGTGGACATGGGGACCGCCACCTTCCGGAGCGAGGAGATCCCCGTGGCCGGGGCGCCCCGGGAGGTCCTGCAGGAGCCGCTGGAGGTGGACGGCGAGCGGGTCGTCTTCACCGCCGTGTCGGTGGGGAACCCGCACTGCGTGGTCCTGGTGGACGCCCTGGACGAGGCGCGCATCCGCCGCCTGGGGCCACGCCTCGAGCATCATCCGCTCTTCCCGAACCGCATCAATGTCCAGTTCGCCCGGGTGGTCTCGCGGGGCGAGGTGGCCATTCTCATCTGGGAACGAGGGGCCGGCTACACCCTGGCCTCGGGATCCAGCTCGTGCGCCGTGGCGGCGGCCTGCGTGCGCCACGACCTGACGGACCGCGACGTGCGGGTCACCATGCCGGGGGGCGTCCTGCGGGTCTCGGTGGGCGAGGATTGGGCCCTGCGCATGGCCGGCCCGGCCACCGAGGTGGCCCGCGGCGCCTTCAGCCCCGACCTGGTGGAAACCCTCCGGCCGGGGGGTGGGGCGTGATGGCCGCCGCGGCGCTGCCGGCCTGGGCCCGCGAGCTGGAGGACCGCCTGGCCGCCTCCACCGCCCGCGTCTTCATCCTGCACTACAACGTGGGAGACGTCGTGCCGGTGGGGGACGAATACGTCCCCCTGCGGGACTTCCTGGGCCGCTGGATGGGGGCCGCCGCCCCCGTCCTCTTCTACGACCGGTCCCGGGGGCTCAGCTTTCCCGACGCGGAGGTGGAGGCGCGGTTCCGGCGTGCCACCGGGCAGGGCCCGGACGACGAGGCGTCCCCCCTGGAGGCGCAGCGCCGCCGCGCCCTGGCCGCCCTGGGCGAGCGGGGGGCCCCCCGCGAACTGCCCACCCATCCGGCCAAGGTCCTGGGGCTGCTGGAACAGGCCCTGCGCTCGGGCTGCCTGCGGCGGGAGGGGCAGGACCGGGTGGTGCTGGCCATCGAGTACGCGGAGACGGTGTTCCCCGCGGCGGACCTGGCCGGCATGGGCGACGACGACCGGACGAACCTGGTGACCCTCCTGCGCTGGGCGGCCGATCCCCTGCTGGCCCGTTCCGGGGCGCTGGTCCTCCTCACCACCTTCGTCCTGGCGGACCTGCACCCGCGCCTCCGGCAGCCCGGCTCCCGCGTGGAGGCGGTGGAGGTCCCCCTGCCGGGCGAGGCGGACCGCGCGGCCTACGTGCGGCACCTGCTGGCGGGGGACGGGGCGGACCTGGCCATGACGCCGGAGCAGCTCGCCCACGCCACGGCCGGCCTCTCGCGGCTGCAGATCCAGGCGCTGTGGCGCGCCGCGCGGGCCCGGGGCGGCCCCCTGAGCTTCGAGGAGGTGCGCCGGCGCAAGCGCGACCTGCTGAAGCAGGAACTGGCGGACCTCGTGGACCTGGTAGAGCCGGAGTTCGGCCTGGAGGCCATCGGCGGGCTGGAGCCGGTGAAGGCCTTCCTGCGCCAGGTCATCCGGGCCGTGCGCGAGGGCGACCTCAAGATGGTCCCCCGCGGCATCACCCTGGTGGGGCCGCCGGGCGTGGGCAAGACGGCCCTGGCCCAGGCCCTGGCCCGGGAGTGCGGGTTCAACTTCGTGAAGATCGTGAACCCGCGGGAGAAGTGGGTGGGCCAGTCGGAGCGCAACTTCTGGCGCGTCCTGCAGGCCCTGCGGGCGCTCACGCCGCTGGTCCTGCTGGAGGACGAGGCGGACCAGAGCGAGCAGTCCCGCGACGAGTACAGCGGGGATTCGGGGGTGGGCAACCGGATCCGCCAGATGCGCTTCGAGTTCACGGGGGACCCGACCATCCAGGGCCGCGTGCTGTGGGTGCGCATCAGCAACCGCCCCGACAAGCTGGACGCGGCCGAAAAGCGGTCCGGCCGCAGCAGCGAGCGCATCCCGCTGCTCATGCCCGACGCGTCGGACAAGGCGAGCATCTTCGCCGTGATGCCGCGCAAGCACGGCTTCCCCTGCGCGCTGGAGGACTTCGGCCCGGCCGTGGAGGCGTGCGAGCGGCTGCACCCCGGCCAGATCTCGGGGGCGGACATCGAGGAGATGTTCTTTCGGGCCTACCGGCGGGCGCGGGGCCGCGGCGCGGCGGCGGTCCAGCTCGACGACCTGGTGTGGGCGGTGGAGGACTTCATCCCCTCCCAGACGCGGGAGGCCATCGAGCAGCAGGAACGCCTGGCCCTCTCCCTCTGCTCGTCCCGCCAGTTCCTGCCCGACCGGTACCGCGACGTCTTCCCGCCGCCCTCGCCGGCCCCGCCCGCGCCCTGACGCCCCGCCATGTTTCCCGCCGGCGCGAGGTCCTCGGCAGGCGTCCCCGGGGGGTCCGGCGGCGGGGGCGCCGGCACGGGGAGGCCGGCGGCCGGCTCCATCCGCCGCGTGAGGCCGAGGCGATGGCGGGCGAGGTGATCGAGATCCAGGGCGGGCTGGCGCGCCTCTTCCGGGTGGATGGGGAGGGCCGCCGCGTCGTGGATCGGCAGGTTTCCCTCCGGAGCCTGGCCGATGCCCTGGCCGCGCGCGGGCCGCGCCCGGGGGTCCTGCCGCCCGGCACCCGCCTGGTCCTGGCCCGAGGGGGATCGCTGGTCGTGGCCGTGGAGCAGGCCCCGCAGGTGCGCCGCGTGGAGTGGAGGCCGGGGACCCTCAAGGATGCGGCCGCGGCCGGCGGCGCGGAGGGACGGCGCACGGTGGGCCTGGCCACACCCTACGTGCTCCACCTCGTGCGGTTCTTCCGGGAGAGCTTCGAGGAGATGCGGGTGTTCTACCGTGCCGCCCCGCTCCAGGCCGAGGGCGATACGGTGAGCCTCCCCAACCTCTGGAACGTCCAGGCGGCCGAGAGCCCGTTGGCCCGGTGCCGGGCCTGCCTGCGCGGCCGCCCCGCCCTGGAGGGCCTGGCCCTGGGCGCGCAGGCCACGGCGGCCATCGAGTTCTTCTGGGCGGCCGGCTTCAACCTGGACATCGAGGACAACGCCTTCGAGCGGGGGCGCGGGCTGGATCCCCGCGTGGCCTCGTTGGAGGCCTGGGAGGCGGCCACGGCGGCCGATCCGCTCTTCGTCCTGCAGGTCCCATGGGCGCCGGCCGGCCTCACCATCCGCCAGGCCATGGAGCATCTGCTGCATTGGGGGCAAGACGGATCGCCGGTGGCGGATGCCGCGGACCTGGCCGACCTGATGTACCGGCTGGGCGAGGCGCCCTAGCAGGCTGCTGAAAAAGGCCCAACATCTCTCCCCGCTGCCTCGGGGGCGGCGGGTGGGGCGTTGGCGGGCTGGCGCGCTCCCTGCGGCGTACCCGGCGTACGCCTCAGTCGGTGCTTCGCGCGCCGCCTTGCACCTGGACCTTTTTGAGCAGCCTGCCCAAGGGCAGGTCTTCGGCAACCTGATATGGCCATTCCGGCAAGGGGTGCCGGGGATCATGGTGGGAGGGTCGGGAGCTCCACATGGTACACGAATTCGCGACGCGGGCGACCACGTTGGAACGACACTAGATGTTCCCGGTGTATCTGAAGGAGCCGGGCTTCGAGCCGCCGGGCGACCCCATCTACTACCTGGTGACGCGGGACGGGCTCTTCCAGGTGAAGCAGAACCCTGCCTTCCGGTCCGCCGTGCGCGTGCGAGGGCTGGGCTGGCTGGAGGGACAGCGGGAGGAGGTGGTCCTGAAGCTCCCCCGCGTCCCCGGGGACCTGCTGGCCCGGGCCGTGGGCCTCTTCCGGGAGGTGTTCCGCCGGCATCGGAGCGAGGCCATCGTGCTGCTGCACTACGATCCGGCGGCCGGCCGGTACGCCCTGGCCGTGCCCGAGCAAAACGTGGCCGGCGGCCACCTGGCCTACGCCATCGGGCCCACCCCCCCGGGCCTGGTGCGGGTGGGCACGATCCACAGCCACGGCGAGGCGGACGCCTTTCACTCCGAATTGGACGACTCGGACGAACAGCACGACGACGGGCTGCACGTGACGGTGGGAAACCTGGACGGGCCGGTGAGCCTGGCCTGCTCCGTGGTGGTGGACGGGCGCCGCTTCCCCCTCCCGGCCGGTGAGGTCTTCGCGCCGATCCCGGAGGGGGCCGAGGGGGAGGTCTGGTGGGAGGCCCTGGCCCACATCCACGCCGAACCCCCGCCGCGGGACTCGGCGCCGGACGGCCGCCCCTCGGCCATCTGATAGCAGGCTGCTGAAAAGGGCCCATCTGCGGCGTTGGCGCGCTCGCGCACTCACTGCGGCGTACCCGGCGTACGCCTCATTCGGCGCTTCGCGTGCCGCCTTGCATATGGACCCTTTTGAGCAGCCTGCCGGGGAGCGGCTTGCCCGCAACATACTGAACGCTGGGGCGCTGGGGCGCCGGGACGGTGGGATGCCGGAGGGTTTGATGGCCCTGCACTGTGACCCTCCCGGCGTCGTGGCATTCAGGCGGTGAGGGCGATGGAGATCAAGGTCATCGGGGTGGGGGGCATCGGGTGTGCGCTGCTCCCCCACCTGTGCCGCTATTTGAACTATGGGTCGCTTTCTCCAGGCGACGGCGACGGCGGCGGGGGCGCCTCGGGGCCGCGGGCCAGGGTCACGCTGGTGGACGGCGACGACTTCGAGGCGCGGAACGCGGCCCGGCAGGCCTTCGGCGCGGCCGGGAACAAGGCCCGGGTCAAGGCGGCCGAGCTGGCCCGGGAATTCGACGCCCTCGCCCTGCGGGCCGTGCCCGAGTACGTCCACGAGGGGAACGCCACGAGTCTCATCGGCGAGGGGGATGTGGTGTTCCTGGCGGTGGACAACCACCGCACCCGCAAGGTGGTGAGCGACCGCTGCCGCAGCCTGCGCAACGCGGTCCTCATCTCCGGCGGCAACGACCTGACCGACGGCAACGTCCAGGTGTACGTGCGCCGGGAGGGGCGGGACGTAACGCTCCCCCTGACGAAGTTCCACCCCGAGATCGCCGAGCCGCGGGACCGCTCGCCGGCCGAGATGTCCTGCGAGGAGCTGGCGCGGGCGGGCGCGCCCCAACTCCTCTTCACCAATCTGGCCGTAGCCTCGGCGATGCTGGGCGCCTTCTATGCCTGGCAGCAGCGGGCGCTGGCCTACGGCGAGGTGTACCTGGACATCCTCCAGGCCCGGGCGAACCCCGTTCCCCGCGTCCCGGCGCCCGGCCCCGCGCCGGGGGAGGCCGAGACGCCATGAGGGGCGCTTCATCCTTCCCCGCCGTCGCGGCGCGGCGGGCGCGGTCCGGAGACCGGGGGGCGGCATGACCGAGAGTCCCCTGCGCCAGGCGACGCCGCTCAGGTCCCGGGGCGCCCAGGCCGGATCGGGCGCCGTCCGCGTGATCTGCGGCGTCCACACGCTGGAGGCGCACGTGGCCGGGCGCACGGTGGGGGAGGTGCGGGGGGCCCTGGCCCAGGCGCTGAACGTGAGCCCGGCGGCCGTGGCCGTGGTGAACGGGGGGGAGGTGGGGGCGGACCACGTCCTCCGCGAGGGCGAGCAATTGGAGTTCGTGCGCCTGGCCGGCGAGAAAGGCCACGGTTTCCGGTTCGCCCTTCCCGGCTCCCGGTTCAGGCAAATTCCGGGACCAGGGAGGCCGGGGCACGTCGGCGAGCCGGGAACGGGGAACCGAGAAGCGGGAACAGAGGGAGTGTGATGGAGCGGAACGACGAGGCGGTCGAGGCGCGCTTCCGGGAGTGGGATCGGCAGATCGCAGCGCTGCAGCGGCGGTGCCTGGGGGCGCCCCCGGGCGAGGGCGAGCGCCTGCGGGCCGTCCTGGCCCAACTGGGGGCGGTGCGGGAAAAGGCCTGGTCCCGCTGGGAGCAGGCGCGCGCGGGCGGGATGTGGCTGATCCCCGAGGACGTCCGGCGGTTCCAGGAGGGCATGCGGGAGGCGGAGGAGGCGTTCACGCGGGCGGCGGCGGCCGCGCCGCCGGCCGCCCGCGCGGCGTGACACGGACCAGCCGGCTACTGAAAACTCTACCGCAGGCTGCTCAAGAAGGCCCACGTGCACGGCGGCCCCCGTCGATGCGGAATGCGGAATGGGAGGGCCGGTACGTGGGAGCGCTGGCGCTGCCGCCCAGGCAGCGCGGAAGAACCGCCCAGTCAGGAACCTGGGTCCCGTAGGCTGCTCAAAAAGGCCCAGGTGCAAGGCGGCGTGCCAAGGGCCGACTGAGGCGTACGCCGGGTACGCCGCAGGGAGCGCCCGAGCGCGGCAACGCAGCAGATGGGCCTTTTTCAGCAGCCTGCTAGGAGGCGGCGCCCACGGCCAGGAGCCGGCGCACGTGATCCAGCAGGTCGCCGGGGCGCACGGGTTTCTGCAGGTAGACCTCGGCGCGGGTGAGTTGCGCCCCCGGGGTGCCCGAGAGGGCGGTCACGATGATGATGGGGATGCCCCGCGTGGCCGGGTGGGCCTTCAGATCCTGGGCCACCTGGATGCCGTTCCGCTTGGGCATCATGACGTCCAGCAGGATGAGGTCCGGGCGCTCCGCGCGGGCCTTGGCCAGGGCCTCCTCGCCGTCCCAGGCCGGGATCACCGTGTAGCCCGAGTACTCGAAGATATCGGTGAAGGCGGACTGGACCAGCTTATCGTCGTCGGCCACCAGGATGCGCGGCTTGTCGCTCACCAGAATCGCTCCATACGCTGTGCGCCGTTACGCCATCGGCGTGTCCGGGGAGATCGAGAGGCAAGAGGGATGCCATGGTGATGTGCCGGCCGGGGCGCCGGGAGGTAACTCGTTGAAACGCGGACCGCAGGCGCCCCCCGCCGGCGCGGCGGTGTCTGGTCCACCAGCACGGCCCTGGAGCCAAAGGCCGCAACGCCGGGAGCGCTTTCGCGCGCCGTTGCGGGCCGCGCGCAATGGGACCACGCCATGCCGACACCATCGCGCTTGACACCCCACGGCCTTGGCGATAGGAAGGAAGCGGGCCCCGGGTCTTCGGCCCAAGAGGCCGCCGTGAGCCAGTTCCCCAACCGCTCCATCCCGCTCTACTACCAGCTGGAGCACATCCTGCGGACGCAGATCGAGTCCGGCGAGGCCGTGCCCGGCCAGCGCCTTCCCACCGAACAGGAGCTGAGCCGCCAGTACCACATCAGCCGGGCCACGGTGCGCCAGGCCCTGGCGGCCCTGGTGTCCGAGGGGTTGCTCTACCGCAGGCAGGGCAAGGGCACCTTCGTCACCGAAAAGGCCCAGCAGACGCGGGCGGCGAAGCTCACCGGCTTCACCGAGGACCTGTTCCACCAGGGGCACAAGCCCGAGGTGCAGGTGCTGGAGATGAAGCGCGCCCCCGCGCCGGACCGCGTGTCCCATCAGCTCCACCTGGCCCCCGGGACCGAGGTGGTGCGCACGAAGCGCCTGCGCCGCGTGGCCGGCGCCATCCTCTCCTTCGTGGTAAACTACGTCCTCCCGGAGTTCGGCGAGAAGATCAACGAGCGGGACCTACTGGAGCACCCCATGCTGCGGATCCTGGAGGAGAAGGTCCGAGTACCGCTGGGGACGGTGCGGCACACGGTGGAGGCTGTCAAGGCCGATGCCGAGATCGCCGGCCTCCTGGAGATCAACCCCATGGAGCCCGTGTTGTATATCGAGACCCTGGTGCGATCGGCCGAAGGCCGCCCGGTGGAGGTGGCGAACACCTACTTCCGTGCAGACCGCTACCGCTACACCGTGGAGCTGGTCTGGAGCCCGCCGGCCAAGGTCGTCCCCTCCCGCCGCTCCAAACCCTAGCAGGCCGCTGAGCAATCCCCCCTCCCACAGGCTGCTCAAAAAGGTTCAGATGCAAGACGGCGCGCGCAGCGCCGACTGAGGCGTACGCCGGGTACGCCGCAGGGAGCGCGCGAGCGCGCCAACGCCGCAGGTGGGCCTTTTTCAGCAGCCTGCTAGAGGTACTGGCCGTAGCGGATCTTCTCGACCAATTCCTTGGTG
>DASPOZ010000186.1:0-3820 GCA_035625755.1 Candidatus Sulfotelmatobacter sp. | reverse complement strand
TCCAGGCCGCCGACGTGGGCGCGGGTCCCCTGGCCTTCGCGTTTTCTGGTCTTGACCGGCACGCTGTCCCCCGGGAGAGGCAAGAGCCCGCGGCCGGAAAGGCCGCAGGGAGAACTATTGGTTAACAGAGGGGCCGGGTAGTGTCAAGGCGATTTGAGGCGTGCGGTCCGGAGCTTGGGGATGAGGCGGCTATCGATGTCGGGGAGGGGGGCCTGGCCCAGGGCGGCCACGGCGTCCCGGCACGTGCGGACGGCCGCCAGAAAGTCGCGCAGTTCAAGGCCCAGGTAGTGGTCGCCCAGCCCCTCGACCTTCTCGAGACCCTTCTGGAACTGGGCCAGCGCGCCCCCGGGGTTGTGGCGAAAGATCTGGTAGCAGCCGATGGCGATCTGGATCAGGCCCTGGAGGAATTCCCGCGTGGGGCCCTTGGCGTGCCCCATCCAATACCCCTCTAGAGTCTCGTGGAACTCGAAGTAGAGCCCCGTGTTGAAGAGCGTGGCGGCGCGGGCCAGCACCTCCTCCAGGCCTTGCGCTGGCCCGGCGGCGCGCTCGTACACGCGGCGCAGGGCGTCCCAGAAGGCGCGGGCCTTGAGGGTGGCCTCGCCCAGGTCGTCGCGGTGCTCCTCCAGGACCTCCAGGTCCCAGCCGTCGTGTGCCAGGGCCAGGAGGATGCGGTTGCCCCGCACCGCCTCGCCGCCCCGCCGCAGCTCCAGCACGCCCAGGCCCACCAGCGCCGGCCCCGCCGCGCCCACGGGGTCGAAGGGGAAGGCGTCCGCCGTCTCGATGCAGCGGCGCAGGACCTCGTGGAGGGGCGCCAGGGTCTCGCCCCGCGCGGCCACCAGATGGCAGTAGGCGCGCAGCCAGTGCAGCGGCGGCACCCTGGCCGGATCCACCATGGCCCCCGCCAGCAATTCGCCCAGGTGATCGCGCAGCTCGCGCCTCATACCGCAGCAACGAGCAATGAGTACTGAGCAATGAGTGGGGTCATAGGCCGGAAGGAGTCCACCTCATTGCTCGTTGCTCATTGCTCGTTGCTCCCGGCCGGCGTGTGGCGCCAGGGGAGGAGCACGCGCTCGGCCAGGGCCACGGCGCCGAAGAGGCCGATCCCCATGAGGGCGAGGATCACCACGCTGGCGAAGGCGCGGGCCGCGTGCCCCTGGGCGCTCTCCTGGTTGATGAAGAAGCCGAGCCCCTGGTTATCGCTCCCCACGAATTCGCCGATCACCGCCCCGATCACCGCCAGGGTCACCGCCACCTTGAGCCCGCTGAAGAAATGGGGCATGGCGTGGGGCAGGCGTACCTGGAGGAAGACCTGCATGGGCGTGGCCCGCAGCTGGCGGGTCAGCTCCAGCATCTCCGGCTCCACCGCCCGCAGCCCGGTGGCCGTGTCGATGACGATGGGGAAGAAGGCCACCAACATCGCCACCAGGACCTTCGAGGACATGCCGATCCCCACCCACACCAGGAACAGGGGCGCCAGGGCGGCCTTGGGGACGGATTGCAGCAGCACCAGGATGGGGTAGAGGGTGGCGCTGAGGGCGCGCGAGTACACCACGGCGATGGCCAGGGGCACGCCGGCGGCCACGGCGGCGGCCAGGCCCAGCAGCGACTCCAGCAGCGTGACCCACGTGTGAAACGCCAGGAGCTTCGGCCAGGCCAGGAACTCGCGGAACACCGCCACGGGCGAGGGGAGCAGGAAGTCCGGTAGCCGGAAGGCGGCCACCACCACGTGCCAGCCCAGCAGCATGGCGATCAGGATCAGCGCCGTGATGGCGGCCGGCCGGCGGGAGACGGCGCCGACCATCAATCCCCGCCCCCGCCGGCCGGGCGGCCGGCGTAGATGCGTTCCCGCACCCGCGCCTGCAGCTCCCCGAAGTGCTTGCTGTCCTTGATGCCGATGTCGCGCGGGCGCGGCAGGTCTACGGGCACGATGCAATCGATCCGGCCGGGGCGCGGCGTCATCACCACCACGGTATCACTGAGGAACACGGCCTCGGAGATGCTGTGGGTGATGAACAGCACGGTCTTCCTCCGCTCGCTCCAGATGCGGAGCAGCTCCACGTTCATGTCGTCCCGCGTCATGGCGTCCAGGGCTCCGAAGGGCTCGTCCATCAGGAGCAGCGCCGGGTCGTGCACCAGGGCGCGGCAGAGGGCGGCGCGCTGCTGCATCCCGCCGGACAGCTCGCTGGGATACCGGTGGGCCGAGTCCGCCAGGCCGGCCAGCGCCAGCAGGGCCATGGCCGCGTCCCGGTGGGCCGCCACGTCCCGCCGCAGGATCTTGATGGGGAAGAGGACGTTGTGGAGGATGGTCTTCCACGGGAGCAGCACGGGGGACTGGAAGACCATGCCGATGTCCGGCAGGGGGCCGCGCACCGGCGTGCCGTTCACCGTCGCCTCGCCCCCCGTGGGGGCGATGAGGCCGGCCACGATCTTGAGCAGCGTGCTCTTGCCGCACCCGCTGGGGCCGACCACGGAGACGAACTCCTCGCGGCGGACCTGGAGCGAGATGCGGTCCAGCGCCGTCACCCGGTCGCCGGCGCGGGCCTCGTAAATCTTCTCCAGATCGCGCACGATGATGGCGCCGCCATCCGCCGGCGCGGAGCCGATCCCCATCCGCCCACTCTCCTCTTGGTCAATCGCCCATCCAAGGTCATCCTGTCTTGGCGTGAACCTATCGTCCCGGCAGCACGCACGTCAAGGGTGGGCCGCCCGAGGGCGGACCGGCCTTGGCCTGGCGGGGCGAGTAGGATATCATGCGCCCCCGACGGTCCCAACCCACCGGAGGGAGCGCCGTGGGCCGCGTCGTGGAACTCCGCTGCATCACCTGTAACCGGGTTTACGCCCCCGAGCCGGCCCGCTACGTGTGCGACGCGTGCGGGCCCCTGCGGGGCACGCTGGAGGTGCGCTACGACTACGACGAACTGAGACGGCGCCTCACCCCGCAGAGCTTCGCGGCCTCCGGCCACGCCGGCCACTGGCGGTACGTGGACCTGCTGCCCGTGCCCTCCCCGGGCCCCGCGGGCGCCCTGCGCGTGGGCTGGACCCCACTGTACGAGGTGCCGCGCCTGCGCGCGCACCTGGAGCTGCCCCGCCTGTTCGTGAAGGACGACGGCCTGAACCCCTCGGCCTCGTTCAAGGACCGCGCCTCGTCCCTGGGCGTGGCGCGCGCCCTGGAGGTGGGCGCCACGGCCGTCACGGCCGCCTCCACCGGCAACGCCGCCGCCTCCCTGGCCACCCTGGCGTCCTCCGTGGGCCTGCCCGCCTACATCTTCGTGCCCCGCGGCGCCCCGCGCGGCAAGCTGGCCCAGCTCCTGATGCACGGCGCCATCGTCTTCGAGGTGAACGCGAACTACGATACGGCCTTCGACCTGTGCCTGGAGGCCTCGGCCCGCTTCGGCTGGTACAGCCGCAACACCGCCTACAACCCGTACCTGGGCGAGGGCAAGAAGACGGCCGCGCTGGAGGTGTGCGAGCAGCTCGGCTGGGCCGCGCCGGACCGCGTCTTCGTGAGCGTGGGCGACGGCTGCATCTTCAGCGGCCTCTGGAAGGGCTTCCAGGACCTGCTGGCGGTGGGCCTGGCGCAGCGGACGCCGCGGCTGGTGGGCGTGCAGGCCGCCGGCGCCGCGCCCCTGGTGAAGGCCCACGCCGAGGGCAAGGCGGAGGCCGAGCCCATGGAGCCGAGGACGCGGGCGGACAGCATCTCGGTGGGCGTGCCGCGCGACCAGGTGAAGGCCCTGCGCGCCGCCCGCGAGTCCGGCGGCACGTTCGTGGCCGTCACGGACGAGGAGATCTTCGCCGCCCAGCGCCTGCTGGCCCGCCAGGC
>DASPOZ010000185.1:0-5430 GCA_035625755.1 Candidatus Sulfotelmatobacter sp. | reverse complement strand
TGGCTTGGCATCGGCGGTGCAAAGTTTCCGCTTGGCTTTCAGTGTGCGAGCCTTCCGTGGTGGAAGGCAAGCGCCATTTCAAGATGGAAAGGGGGTGAATCGATGAAGCGCATCATGATGTTCCTGATCGCGGCCATCTTCGCTTTCACGACGGGTGCCGTGGCGTTCGCCGCCGAGGGCGGCGGGGCTCCCCCGACCACGCCTTCGACTCCCACTGCTCCTCCCACGAAGTCTGAGGAAGGGGAGAAGAAGCCGGCGAAGAAGAAGGCTTCGAAGAAGAAGGCCGCCAAGAAGAAGAAGGCGGACGGCGACGGCGGGACGAAGGGCGGCGACGGCGGGACGAAGAGCGACGGCGGCGACGGCGGCGCCAAGAAGTCGAACTAAGCTCCTTCGCTCCACGGTCCTTCAGTTGGGCGGGCATCTCCGAGGCGATCGGGGATGCCCGTTCTCTTTTCCGGGAGGCGGTTTTCCCTTGCAAACCCGGGGGCCGTCGGCGAGGATACGGGCGTCCTTCGCCGAAGGATGCATGAGGGAGCGCGGGATGGCCTTCGGGTTCAAGCGTGCTGATCAGGCGGGCGAGGGGCGGGCGCCCGGCGGGGATCGCCTGCCCCCCGGCCAGTACCTCACCCCCAAGTGGCCGGTCCTCCACGTGGGGCCGGTGCCCCGGTTCGATCCGCGGACGTGGGACTTCCGCGTGGTGGGGCTGGTGGAGCATGCCCTGCGCCTCACCTGGGATGAGTTCAACGCCCTGCCGCGCCTCCGCTCCGTCTCGGACATCCACTGCGTCACCACCTGGAGCAAGTACGACAACACCTGGGAAGGCGTGAGCACCCGCGAGATCCTGCGGCGGGCGGGGGTGAAGCCCGAGGCCCGCTTCGTGATCGTGCACGCCGAGAACGACTACACGGCCAACCTGCCCCTGGAGGCCTTCCAGGCCGAGGACGCCCTCTTCGCCACCCACCACGACGGGGCGCCCCTGGAGCCGGAGCACGGGCACCCGCTGCGCCTGGTGGTGCCCAGGCTGTACTTCTGGAAGAGCGCCAAGTGGGTGCGGGGGATCGAATTGACGGCGCACGACCGGCCCGGGTTCTGGGAGCAGCGCGGATACAACAACACCGCGGACCCGTGGAAGGAGGAACGGTACTGGTAGCCCGCCGCCTTCCGCCGCGCCGCCCCGCGCGCCCCTCGTGGCCTCTCAGGTAGGCCGGGGGGCGTTTTCGTGTAGGGGGAGCCCGCATGGCCTCTTCGGGATGGCAGCCGTACTACACCGTGTGGGGCATCCTCTTCCTGGGCTGGTTCGCCACCGGGATCATCCGCAACGCCCTCTCCCCCCTGCTCCCGGCGATCCGCGCCGAGTTCGCCCTCACCTTCGGGCAGGCCGGGGACCTCGCCACCGCCTATTTCCTCGCCTACGCGGCCGTCCAGTTCGTGGGGGGCTACCTGGGAGACCGCTGGGGGCGGAAGCGAGTGCTGGCGTGGGGCGGGGCGCTCGCCACCCTGGCCACCCTGGGCACGGCAGCCGCCTGGTCCCCCGCGGCCCTCTTCGCCGCCCGCCTCGGCGTGGGCACGGCCCATGGCATGTTCTTCGGCAGCGACCGCCCCCTGATCGCGGCGCACACGCCGTTGGCCCGGATGGGAGTGGGCCAAGGCCTGTCTTTTGCAGGGCTGGGCTTCGGCGTCTGGTTCGGAACGGCGGCGGCGGGGTTCCTGGGCGGGTGGCTCCCGTGGCGGGGGGTCTTCGTTGTCCTGGCCCTCTTCCCGGCCGCGGCCGCGGCCCTGATCGCGCTGCGGATCGCGGAGCCCGCGCGGCCGGGGCTGGCGCGCGCCGCTCCCTTGGGCGTGCGCCCGGCGCTGGTCAGCGGCGACTTGTGGTTGCTGTACGCGGCCGGCTTGACCCCCAGCTTCGCCCAGTGGGTGATCGGGACGTGGGGGCCGGCCATCCTGATGGAGGCGGGGGCGGGGGACATGCCCCGCGCCGCCCTCTACGCGGGCCTCTTCGGCCTGATGGCCATGCCCGGCCTGTACGTCTTCGGCGCCCTGAGCGATCGGCTGGCGGCCGGCGGGCACGGGCGGAAGTTCGCCGCGGTGGGCGGCTATCTTGCCCTGGCGGCGGACATGGGGGTGATCGCCTGGGGGATCTCCCGCGGGGCTCCCTTCTGGGCCCTGGTTCCCTTCGTGGCCCTGGTGGGGGCCCTCACCTGGGGGCCCTGGGCGGCCATCCACGCCCTCTGCTCCCACGTGGTGCCGCCCCGCATCCACGGCGTGGCCTTCGGGCTCATGAACGGGTTCGCCATGCTGGGCAGCGTGCTGGGGCCGCCCGTGGCGGGCCGGCTGCGCGACGCCGGCGGTTCCTTCGCCTCGGCCTGCCTCCTGGCCGCAGGCCTGGCCGCCCTGGGCGCGCTGCTGGTGGCGGCGGTACGCCCCGCCTTCCGGCCGGGCCCCGAGGTGAAACTGAGCGAGCGGGTCTCGGCGTGAGACGGCGCAGGGCCCATGGCCGCGACCCCCGGGCCGCCGGCGGGGGGCGCCTTTACAAGGTCCGGCGCACGGTCTAGACTCCAGGCACGAGGCGCGGCGGGGAGAGACGATGCGCGGCTGGTTCGAGAACCTGCGGCTCCGGACGAAGCTGGTGGCCATGATGCTCCTGCTGCTGCTGCTGAGCCTGGCCTCCCTCTTCCTCCTGTACTGGCAGGCGGAGCGCCGCCTGGTGGCCCAGGTGGAGCGCCACACCACGGACCTCTCCACGGCCATCAAGGTGAGTGTGGAGCAGCTCACCTCCAAGGGGCGCACCAGCGAGGCCCGCCTCCAGGACTACGTGCAGCGCCTGGAACGGCGCGGCGTGCGGGAGATCTCCATCCTCAGCAACGAGAGCGAGGTCATCGCCTCGTCCAACCCGCGGCGGGTGGGCGCCCGCATCGACCCGCGGCAGCGGGACCTCCTGATCACGGCGCGGCTGGGCGAGGAGGCCTTCGGCCAGCGGGAGCAGAAGACCTATAACCTGATCGTCCCCATCACCGTGGGCGCGCAACCGCGCGGCTACATCCTGGTGAGCATGATCCTGGACGACTTCGCGACCCTCGTCCAGGTGAACCTCCTGAAGCGGATCTTCCTTACCCTCTTCGTCTTCGGCGTGGGCATCGCCGGCTCGCTGGCCCTGGCCTGGCGGATCACCCGGCCCATCCAGCAGGTGGTGGAGGCCGCGCGCCAGGTGGCCAGCGGCGACCTGAGCCAGACGCTGCCGGCGGAGCGGCGGGACGAGATCGGCGAGCTGGAGCGCAGCTTCAACGAGATGGTGGAGCGCCTGCGGGCCAACCGCGCCCTGGAGGCGCGGCTGCACCAGGCCGAGCGCCTCTCGGCCATCGGGCAGCTCGCCTCGGGCATCGCCCACGAGGTGCGCAACCCCCTGAACTTCATCAACCTCAGCATCGATTTCCTGCGCAGCCGCTACGCCCCGCCGCCGGGGGCGGAGCGGGAGGAGTTCGACCGGCTGGTGGAGAGCGTGAAGAAAGAGGTCCACCGGCTCAACGGGATGATCGAAAACTTCCTCATCCTGGGCAAGCCCCTGAAGCTGGACCGAAAGCCGTGCCGCGTGGAGGTGCTGCTGGACGACGTGGCCCAGGTGGCCCGGCAGAAGGCGGCGGCCCAGCAAATCCAGGTGGAGGAGCAGGTGGCCGCGGGCCTCCCGGCCGTGGTGGCCGACGGGGCGCAACTGAAGACCTGCTTCATGAACCTGATGGTGAACGCGTTCCAGGCCATGCCCCGTGGGGGCCGCCTCCAGATCGCCGCCACGGCCGTCCCCGAAGACGGCGGCGGCAGCCACGCCATCGAGGTGGCCTTCCGCGATACGGGCGGCGGCATCCCCGCCGGCGACCTGCCACGCGTCTTCGAGCCGTACTTCACCACCAAGGAGGCGGGCATCGGCCTGGGTCTGGCCATCACCCGGAAGATCGTCGAGGAGCACGGCGGCAGCATCAAGGTGGAAAGCCGGGAGGGAGAGGGGACCCGGGTGGCGGTCATTCTTCCCGTGGCCGATGGTTCGGCCACGCGGCTTCCCGTGGCGGACTCCGCCGCCACGGTGGCTCCGGTGGCCGATGGTTCGGCCCCGCGGCTCCCGGTGGCGGACTCCGCCGCCACCGTGGTGCCCGCGGGCGATGGCGCGGCGGCGCGGGCCCCCGCGGCGGAGCCGGCGGGCGGCGGCCGCCCTGCCACCGGCACGAAGGAAGCGGCATGACCGGCAAGGGCGCCATCCTGGTCGTAGACGACGAGGGCTCCCAGCGGGACATCCTGCGGGCCATCCTGAGCGCAGAGGGCTACGCCGTGGCCACGGCGCCCGCCGGCCCCGCCGCCCTGAAGCTGGCGCGGGAACGCCACTTCGACCTGGTCCTCACGGATTTGCGCATGCCGGGCCCCGACGGCCTGGTGCTGGTGGAGCGGCTCACCCGCGAGGACCCGCCCACCCTGGTGATCCTCATGACCGCCTACGGCTCCCTGGATTCGGCCGAGCAGGCCGTGAAGCGGGGGGCCTTCGATTACCTCACCAAGCCCCTGGAGCGGGACGAGCTGCTCCTCACCGTGGGCCGGGCCATGGAGCGGATCCGGCTCATCCAGGAGAACCGGCTACTGCGGCAGCAACTGGAGGAGCGGTTCCGCGTGGAGGGGCTCGTGGGGAGCCACTTCCGCATGCAGGAGGTGTTCGACCGGATCCAGAAGATCGCCGGGTCGAGCTCCACGGTGCTCATCGCGGGCGAGAGCGGCACGGGCAAGGAGCTGGTGGCCCGCGCCATCCACCGCCACAGCCCGCGGCACGATCGCCCCTTCGTGGCCGTGAGCTGCGCCGCCATCCCCGACACCCTCATCGAGAGCGAGCTGTTCGGGCACGAGAAGGGGGCCTTCACCGGGGCCACGGCCCGGCAGGTGGGCCTCTTCGAGATGGCCGACCGGAGCACGCTGTTCCTGGACGAGATCGGGGAGCTGAGCGTGGCCATGCAGGCCAAGGTGCTCCGCGCCCTGCAGGAACGGGAGATCCGGCGCGTGGGGGGCCGCGACGACATCCGGGTGGACGCGCGGATCATCGCGGCCACCAACAAGGACCTGGAGGCGGAGGTGCGGGCCGGGCGCTTCCGAGAGGATCTCTACTACCGGATCAACGTCGTCAGCCTCACCCTGCCGTCCCTCCGCGAGCGCAGCACGGACATCCCGCAGCTGGTCCAGTACTTCATGGAGAAGGTGAGCCGGTCCAGCGGCCGGGCGGCGAAGGGGATCACCAGCGAGGCCATGCGGATCCTCCTGGGATACCCGTGGCCCGGCAACGTGCGCCAACTCGAGGCGGTGATCGAACGGGCGGTCCTCCTCTGCGAGGGGTGGGAGATCGACGCCTACGACCTGCCCTTCGAGGTGCGGTTCTGGAACCTGCCGGCCCAGTCCCCCGCCGGC
>DASPOZ010000184.1:0-8058 GCA_035625755.1 Candidatus Sulfotelmatobacter sp. | reverse complement strand
TGGTGGCCACGGTGCTGCGGTACTGTGCGATACGCAAAATGGACGAACCTCGATGAGGACCGCACAGTCCGCGGGAGAGCTCGAGAGGGCCATCACGTCCCGCCGCCCAACCGCGCCGACCCCGCTCGGCGCGGGGATCGGTGGGGGCGTGCGGCGGTGGGGCCCGCCCCTCTCGGTAGGGCCCGCGGGGAGGGCCGAGCGCTTGCGCTCTAGCTTGCAAGCGCGAGAGCCTTCCCCGCGAACGAAGCGGCCCGGCGGGGCGTCGCCGGAATTCCGGGCCGCGGAGTACGCCTGGGGGTGGGGCCGATGAGCGACCACCCGCGCCCCCTGGACCCGCCGCTGCCGACCAACCTCTACTTCGAGGTCACCAACCGGTGCAACCTCCCCTGCCGGCACTGCGTGCGCACCTTCAACCTCCACGAGCCGGAGCGCGACCCGGCCCCCGCCGAGTTCAAGAAGGCGGCCGGCGGCCTCCCGGCCCTCCGCCGCACCGTCTTGCACGGGATCGGCGAGCCGCTACTGAACAAGGATCTCCCCGAGTTGATCCGCCTCGCCAAGGCCCAGGGGTCGTGGGTGCTCTTCAATTCCAACGGGATCCTCTTGAACCGCGCCTGGCAGGACACCCTGATCGACTGCGGCCTGGATGAGCTACGGGTCTCCCTGGACGCGGCCACGGCGGAGACATTCCAGAAGATCCGCGGTGCCCCGGCCTTCGACCGCATCCTGGAGAACCTGCGCCGGTTCGTGGCCCGCAAGGCGGAGCGCGGCGTTTCCCACCCGCGGCTGTCCCTCTGGATGGTGGCGATGCGCGAGAACGTCCACGAGCTGCCCGCCCTGGTGGACCTGGCGGCGGACCTCGGGGTCCCGGAGGTGTACTTCCAGCGCCTGGTGTACAACGGCCTGGGCGCGGCGCAACGGGCCCAGTCTCTGCACGGGCAGGCGGAGGGCGCCGTGGGCGCCGTCATCGAAGCGGCCGTGGCCCGGGGGGTGGCGCGCGGCGTGACCCTCCGCGCCTCGGGCGCCACCACGCCCCTGGAGAGCCTGCGGCTGGATCAGGAGCCGCGCCCCTGGTCGCGCTGCCGGCGCCCCTGGAACTCCGCCTACGTGACGGCGCACGGCAAGGTGCTGCCCTGCTGCATCGCCCCCTTCGCCCACAGCGACTTCCCGGGCATGGTGCTGGGCGACCTGACGGAACAACCCCTGGAGGAGATCTGGCGCGGCGAGAAGTACCGCCGGTTCCGCGAACGGCTCCTGGGCGACGACCCGCATCCGTGCTGCCGGACGTGCGGCGTGGGCTGGAGCCTCTAGCAGGCTGCTGAAAAAGGCCCATCTGCGGCGTTGGGGCGCTCGCGCACTCCCTGCGGCGTACCCGACGTACGCCTCAGTCGGCGCCTCGCGCGCCGCCTTGCATCTGGACCTTTTTGAGCAGCCTGCGCGCGAGCGGAGTTGGTGATGCGGCAGGCGTTGTTCGTGATGGCGAAGGAGCCCCGGCCGGGGCAGGTGAAGACGCGCCTCTGCCCGCCCCTGGACCATGGGACGGCGGCCAGGCTCTACCGCTGCTTCCTGCAGGACGTGCTGGAACTGGTGGCCGCGGTCCCGGGCGTGGACCCCGTGGTCGCCTACACGCCGGCCGAGGCCCGCGCGGCCTTCGCCCGACTGGTGAACGGACGCTTCCACCTCGTTCCCCAGACGGGTGCCGACCTGGGGGCCCGGCTGGAAAACACCTTCCGGGTGCTCTTCCAGCGGGGCTACGGGCGGGTCGCCGCCGTCTCCACCGACAGCCCGGACCTGCCGGCGGAGTACCTCCGCCAGGCCTTCCACCACCTGGAACGGTCCTCGGTCGTCCTGGGCCCCTGCCCGGATGGCGGGTACTACCTGATCGGCATGTCCCGCCTGGTGCCGGAGCTCTTCCGCGAGATGCCGTGGAGCACGGACAGGGTGGTGCCCGTCACCGCGGAGCGGGTCGCGCGCCTCGGCCTGGAGCTGGCCAGGCTTCCCGAGTGGCACGACGTGGATACCCCGGACGACCTCGGCCGCCTCTGCGGGGAGCTGAACCGCGATGCCCCACCCGGCGGCCGCGCCCCCCGAACGGCTGCCTTCTGCCGCGAGGAACTACATGGCTTCGTCGCCGGGCGCGCCTGACGGTCCGCCTCCTTCCTCAGCACGGGTATATCCCGCCACTGGCGCTCGCTTCTTCGCAGGCCGGGCATGGGCGCTTGGCCTGATTGGCGCTGTATCGGCGGCAGTTTACGGAATGAACTTCAACGCGATTCGCGCAGTGGCCGGGGCCTACGGGGCCCAGACGCTGCGCTACTACCCCCTGCTCTTCGCCGTCCTCTTCCTGCTCTATTTGGCCGGCGTGTGGCTGGTCTGGTCCGGGGGGCAGCGTGTTGCCATTGCCGCCGTCGGGCTCGGGCTGCTCTTCCGCCTCCTCCTGTTGCCGACCCCGGTCGTCCTCTCCAGCGACCTCTATCGCTACCTCTGGGATGGGCGGGTGCAACTGGCCGGGATCAACCCCTATCGCCACGCGCCGCAGGACGAGGCGCTGGCCGGCCTGCGAGATCCGGAGATCCATCCCCGGATCAACCGGCCGTGGGCGCCCACCGTCTACCCGCCGGGCGCCGAGATGCTGTTCGCCGGGCTGGCCTGGATCGCGCCGGGGCGCATCGGGGCCCTGCGGCTCTTCCTGATCCTGTGCGACCTGGCCACGATGCTCGTGCTGGTGCGCCTCCTCCGGCGGCTCGGGCTCCCCGAGGGGCGGGTGGCCGTGTACGCCTGGGCCCCCCTGCCCATCTTCGAATTCGCCCAGTCGGGGCACATCGACGCGGCCCTCATCCCCCTGGTCCTGCTGGCCCTGCTCTGCCGGATCGAGGGGCGCACGGCGTCCGCCGGCTTCTTGCTGGGAGCGGCCACCCTGCTGAAGCTCTACCCCGCGGCGCTCCTCCCCGTCCTCTGGAAGCGAAGGGACGCGCGGCTTCCCCTCGCCTTCGCGGCCGCGATGCTCGCCGGATACGTCCCGTATGCGTGGGGCGTCAAAGGGAAGGTCGCCGGGTTCCTGCCCACGTACTTCGCCCGTTTCGAGGATTTCAACGTGGGACTGCGCAGTTTCCTGACGGAGGATATCGGCCTCACCGGCGACGGGGCGCGCGCGGCGGCCATGGCGATCCTGGCCGCCGGCCTCGCCCTGACGATCCTGTGCATCGGCCGCAGGCGGCCGGACACGCCGGCGGGCATCGCGCGGGCCGCCAGCGCGGCCGTCGGGGCCTACCTGCTGCTGGTGCCGGCCACCATGCACCCCTGGTACGTGGCGTGGCTGGTCCCGTTCCTCGCCATCGTCCCCGGGGTCGGCTGGTGGTACTTCTCGGCGGCCGTGGCCCTCTCCTACACCGGCTACGCGGTGGACCCCCACCAGGTGCCCCTGTGGGCACGCTGCGCCGAATACCTGCCCACCTACGCCCTCGTCTTTCTCGGCATACGGGCCCCCGGGGGCCGCCCCACCTGGGCCCTCGCCACGGCCCTGCGCACCAAGGCATCTCCCTGACCACCATGAGCAGGCTGCTGAAAAAGGCCCAACGTCTCTCCCCACTGCCTCGGCGGCAGCGGGTGGGGCGTTGGCGCGCTCGGACATCTTTCCCCACTGCCTCGGCGGCAGTGGGTGGGCTGCGACGTACGGACCAAGTACGCCTCCGACCCACTTGCGTGGGTACCCCGCGCATCGCGCGCCGCCTTGCATCTGGACCTTTTTGAGCAGCCTGCGCAAAGGCAGGTTTTTCATCATTCTGCTGGAAAAACTGGAGGAGCCTCGCGATGGATGGCGCCCCCCTCGCTCGCACCCCCTGGCAGCAGATCGCCAGCCGGCCGGTCTATTCGAACAAGTGGATGGCGGTCCGTGAGGACCAGGTGCGCCTGCCGGACGGGCGGGAGACCATCTACGGCGTGGTGGACTGCGGACAATGCGTGGGGGTGCTCCCCTTCGTGGACCGGTCCCACGTGCTGCTGGTGGGCCAGTATCGCTACGTGGCGCGGCGGTTCGCGTGGGAGATGCCCACGGGCGGCGCCCGCCCCGGCGAATCCCTGGAGGCGGCGGCGCAGCGCGAGCTGGCGGAGGAGGCGGGGCGGCGGGCCGGGCGGCTCACGTGGCTCAGCACCTTCCACACCAGCAAGAGCGTGATGGACGAGACGGCGCACCTCTACCTGGCCGAAGACCTGGCGGAGGCCGACCGGGAGGCGGACGACACCGAATTCATCGAGCGCCGGGTCTTCCCCTTCCGCGAGGTGCTCGGCATGATCGAGCGCGCCGAGATCACGGACGCCATGACGGTGATCGCCGCCCTGCATGCCGCCCGCCGCCTGGGCGTGTGAAGGGCGCCCCGGCCCACGCCACCCCGCGGCGGAAACCGGGCCCCGCCCTTGTGTCCCGCGGGCCTCTCCGGTAGAGTATCGCGCATTCACGGGGAGCGTGGATGGGCCACGGGCGCCCTCCCATCGCCCGAACGGCGCTGGAGGACGCGAACCGCTTGCTCGCCCTGGCCCTCACCCCCAAAGCCCGCGAGAACCAGGACCGATTCCGCCGCGGCGAACTGTGAACTCCGGCGCCCGCGACGAGGGAAGAGCCCCCATGTCCCCGGCCGATGTGCTCCGCCGCCACCTCCGCGTCAAGGTGATCGCCCTCATCGTCGTCATCCTCGTCCTGGGGTTCGGCACCCTCCTGATCCTGAACATCCGGCGGGAGGCGGTGGTCCTGGTGGCCTCCAACCGCGAGACGGCGCACCTCCTGGCCGCCTCCATCCTGCGGAGCATCGAGAACGGGATGCTGGAAGGTCGCCCGGACATCGTCCGCCGCCTCGTGCACGACCTGAAGGGTGAACTGAAGGATGTCCGCCACCTGGCGGTCTACCGGCAGAACGGCGTGGAGGCCTTCAACGATCTGGAGACCGTGAACACGGTGAACCGTCTGGCGGGGTTGGACGCGGAGATGGTCAGCCGCATCGCCAGCATGCCCCGGGAGCCCAGCGCGCGGACCACGCACCCCCTGTTCGCCCGCGCCGTCTCGACAATGGCCCTGCAGGAGGCCTACGAGGCGGG
Source organism: Candidatus Sulfotelmatobacter sp. (assembly GCA_035625755.1). GTDB lineage: Bacteria > Methylomirabilota > Methylomirabilia > Methylomirabilales > DASPOZ01 > DASPOZ01. The sequence goes on along the minus strand of DASPOZ010000184.1, from coordinate 2,973 downwards.
TCCGGGCGGGCGCCTCCTCACGCTCTTCTGGCCGGTGCGGAACGTCAAGGACTGCCAGGGGTGCCACGGCGAGGACCACCAGGTGCGCGGCGTCCTGCAGGTGAGCCTCGGCCTGGAGGGGCTGGATGCGACCCTCCGCTCCGCCCGGAACCGGCAGATCGTGGTGGCCCTCCTCACCATCCTCGGCGCCGCCGGCGCCATGGTGGTCCTCATGGGCAGGGTGGTGTTGCGGCCCATCGCCCGCGTGGCGTCCGCCGCGCGCCAGATCGGCGCCGGCCGCCTGGACGCGCGGGTGGACGTGACGAGCCGGGACGAGATCGGCGAGCTGGGCCGCGCCGTGAACGACATGGCCGTGGGGCTGCAGTCGGCCCGCAGCGCGCTGGAGGACCGCAACGCCGAGCTGGCCGAGACCCTGCGCAGCCTGCAGGAATCCCTGCGCAAGGTGGAGCTGCTGGAGCAGGTGAAGGGGGAACTGGCGAAGTTCGTGCCGGAGTCCGTGAAGCGGCTCCTGGAGAAGAACCCCGACGCCCGCGAGCTGGAGAAGCGCGAGGCGGACGTCTCGGTGCTGTTCCTGGACGTGGAGGGCTACACGCGCCTCTCGGAACAGGTCCCGCCCCAGCGCCTCAACCGGATGATCCAGGACTACTTCTCCAGCTTCCTGGAGATCATCCGGGCCAACCACGGGGACGTCAATGAGACCGCCGGGGACGGACTGATGGTGATCTTCCAGAGCGAGGGCGACCCCGTGCGCCACGCCCTCAACGCCACCGGGACGGCCCACCAGATCCAGCTCCGGCTGGCGGATCTGAACCGCGAGTTCGAGGGGGTGTACCCACGGGTTGCGATCCACGTGGGCATCAACAGCGGCCCGGTGCTCATCGGGGCCACCAAGCTGGACGCGGCCGGGGGCGGCCGGTGGACCTTCACCGCCTCCGGCTCCACCACCAACCTGGCCGCGCGCGTCGCCGCGCTGGCCAAGGCCGGCGAGATCATGGCGGGGCCCCAGACGGCGGAGCGCATCAAGGGGCACTACGTGCTGGAGGACGCCGGGGAGCACCGCCTGAAGAACGTCTCCGAGCCGGTGCGGGTTTTCCGGCTGGTGCCGCCCGGCGTGTACCGCAGCGTTTCGGCCTGATCTCCGTCCCCGTACCCGAACGACTCCCTGGGGGAGCCGCCCGCGCCGCAAGGCGTAAGGCCCTGTTCAGGAGACCTGTGAGAAGCGCGAGAGGCCTCCGCCGGTCAGGGCCGCGACCGAAATGCGGCGCGGCCTGGGCGCTCGCCGCCGCCCTGCTCTGCGCCTTGCCCGGCGCGGCGGGCGCCCAGGTCTTCTTCGCCGCGCGCCCCAACCCGCCCTTCAGCCTCGGGCCCCTCCTCGTGCGGGCGAGCATCGGCCCCCGGCCGGGCCCCACGCCGGTGGACATCCTGTGGAACCTCGTGCCCGCGCCCGGGCGCAAGGACGCCATCGCCGCCCAGGACCTCTACCTGCTGTGGCCCGGAGCGGTGACCGGCGAGGAGCGGTCCGCAAGGCCGGACCCGGAGCTGGCCCGGTACGTCCGGGCCCACGGGTTCGCCATCAGCGGCGAAGGCCGGTTGCCGCTTCACGCCCAGAACGTCAACCAGATGGGGCGGGACCAGCGGCCCGAGCCCGTGGGCGACGGCGCCCCCTTCGTTACCTTCGTCCGGGAGGGCGGCCCGCTGGGCCCCACGGCCCCGGCGACGTACATCCGCATCCCCTGGACCCCCAAGCTGGGGGACCGCGAGTGGCTCCTGAACCTTCGGCTGACCCTCTCCGACCTCGTCAGGCCCACCAAGGCCAGTTGGATCGAGACCCTCATCGGGGGCCAACGCCACCTGCTCTCCCTGAGCTTCCACAACGTGCGGGGCCGCGGGATCTTCCCCCTCTACCTGGAGCTGCGCGATCGCCTGATAAGCCTCTCCGACGACCCCGCCCAGCTCCTGATCTCTTTCGCCGATGCCGATCACCTCACCATCAAGGAGGTCTCCCCGCCCTCCAGCGGCCAGCGTCGCAGCGAGGAGCAGGGGGGCGTGGAGACGGTGTCCCTGCCCCTGGACCGGTCTCAGGGCCTCACCCCCCAGGCCCTGACGGTGCAGTTCGCGTACCTCTCGCGGGTCCAGGCGTGGGCGCCGGTCCTCCTCCCCACCCTCTTCTTCGTGCTGGGCAATCTGGCCGCGGTCTTCGTGCGGGCGGTCGCCGATCGCCTCACAAGGCGGTTCGCGGGCCGCGTGCTGTTCGGGCCCGCGGCCCACGGCCCGGCGGATCGCCAGACCGGCGTGATCCTGCCGCGGGACACGCTGGCGCGGATCGCGCCCGGCGTGACCACCTACCAGGAGGTGCGACGCCTCTGCGGCCCCGATGCCGAACACCTCGAGATGGTCTCCGTGCCGAACCGGCAGACCCTGCTGTACCGTGGGCGCCGCGCGGTCCCCCAGCAACCGCGAAGGTTCGCGTGGCTCACCACCGTGGGCCATTGGGACCTCGAGCAGCACGAAGTGGAGATCCAGTTCGAGGGCGACGTGGTGAGCGACGTACGGGCCCACGTGCGCCGCACCCGCCTGGACCGCCTCGAGCCCGCCTGATCGCGCTCGCGCCCGACCCCCGGCCTGCCTCCCCCCTCCGCTGCGTCCCGGCACGGGTTCACCCTCAGTGCCCTATACACGTACCCCTGCGCGCGGCGGAACGCACCGTGTCACCAAACATGAAAGGATGACCTCGGAGAACCATTCGACGCTGGTGTCCTGAATCAGAGGGCCGCAGCGCTAATCCTCCGTTCGTGCTGAGCCCGTCGAAGCACGAACGCCGCGAGATTCCGCCCTTCGACAAGCTCATGGCGAACGGGAATTCTTCAGCGATCTTTTGATTCAGGAGACTAGCTCAGGTTACTTGCTGAAGAACCTTTTTTGCCCAGGCTGCGAAGAAAATGGCCGTGCGATTCCGTGAATTCAAGATGTTCG
>DASPOZ010000183.1:0-16188 GCA_035625755.1 Candidatus Sulfotelmatobacter sp. | reverse complement strand
GTCCCGCAGCCCCTCGAGTCCCGCGACGACGACCTGTTCGCCTGCGGATACCCCGGCGGTCACCACCTGATCGTCCCCCCGCGCCTGGCCCGGGCGGACGGCGCGCCGCTCCGCCCGGCCGTCGCGGACCACGAAGACCACGGTGGCGCCGCCTTCCTCGCGCACGGCCGCCCGCGGGAGCAGGACCGTGGCGGCGCCTGCGGCGGGGGTTCCCGTCTCGTCCCCGAAGAAGGTGACCTTGACGCCCATGTCGGGGAGGATGCGTGGGTCCAAACGATCGAAGACGACCCGGACCTTCACGGTCGCCTTCTGCCGGTCGGCCGTGGGGATCACCGTGCGGACCTTGGCGGGGATCTGCCAGTCGGGGTACGCGTCCAGCACGGCGGTCACCGGCTGTTCCGGCCTGACCCGCGCGATGTGGGACTCGTTCACATCCACCTCGATCTCCAGGGAGTTCATGTCGACGATGGTGGCGATGCCCGTCCGCGTGAAGCCCCCGCCGGCGGAGATCGGCGACACCATCTCGCCGCGCTGCGCATCCTTCGAGACCACGATCCCGGCGAAGGGCGCGCGGATGGTGCAGTTGTCCAGGTCCTGCTGCGCCACGCGGATGCGGGCCTCGGCGGCGCGCACCTGCTCATCGGCCAGCGCGATGCGCGCCCGCAGGCTATCCGCGGTCGTCCGCGCCTGGTCGACCGCCTGCTCGCTGACGGCCGTGTCCTTCCATAAGGCTTCCATGCGCTGCCGGTCGCGTTCGGCGTTGGCCAGGTTCACCCGCAGATCGGCCAGCGCGGCCGCCGTCGCCTCGCGGTCGGCCACGGCGGAGATCAGGCGCGCCCGGGCGTCCGAGTCGTCGAGGGTGGCGAGGACCTGCCCGGCTGCCACGCGCATACCCTCCTCGGCGAAGATCTCTTGGACGAGCCCGGTGATCTTGGCCGCGATGGTGGCGCGCCGGCGGGGGGTCACGTACCCGCTGGCGTTGAGCAGGGCGGACCGGCCGGCCTGGGCCGCGCGGACGGTGGCCACCGCCACCACGGGCGTCGTGCCCTTGAGGGTGAACGCGGCGGCCGAGACGAGGACGGTCCCCCCCAGGCCGGCGGCCAGCCAGCGCGGCCACGTGAGACGCCCCCGCCCACGGCGCGCGCGCTCGTCGATCCGAAGGGCCGAGAGGTCGGGCTTCGGGGGTCGCTCGGATGGCGAATCTTCGGGCATATGCGGTTCCATCCCGCCGCGGCGATCTGCTCCGGATGCCGCGGCCAGCAGCGGACGCGGCACAACCGGGCCGGGTCAGTGGGCGGTCTCGTTGGGGTTCTCGCGCTGCAGCTCGGTGAGCACCGTGCGGGCGAACCGGCGCACGTTCCGGAGGGCGCTCTTGACGACGAACGGCAGGTACCGCATGGCGAGACCGGCGCAGGTCTCGCAAGGTTACCACATCGGGACGGTGGTCACAAACGCGCCGCCGGCGCGACCGGCGTCGGCCCGCCCCGCTGGACCGCGAACCGGGAACAGGGAGCCGGAGACCTCAATAGGGGCCGTACGGGCTCGGCTGCGGTTCGCCCAGGAGGCGCAGGTAGGCGGCCATCTGGCCGCGGTGGTGCGCCTCGTGCTCGGCCAGGCCCAGGATGAGGGCCCAGCCTGTCATCGCGCGCTTCAGGCGCTCGTTCCGGTACTCCCGTTCCAGGGCCTCCAGGGGGACGTCGCGGAGGAACGCGATGGTGGCGGCGTGGGTCTCCTCGAACTGCCGGATTTCGGCGTCCTTGTCCGTGGCGGGGCCCACGTAGGACGTGAGCGCGGGCCCGATGCGCTCCTCCAGGTACCACCAAGACCCCTTGCGCACCACGTCCAGCAGCCCGGCCTCGGCCATGCGCAGGTGCCGGATGAGCTGGCCCAGGGTGAGGGCCTTCGCGTCCGGCGCCCACGTCATCTTGTCGGCCGGGATCTTGGGGAACAGGTTGCGCGTCTTGGCGCGGACGGCCTCCTTGTTCGCGATGAGCAGCGTTCGCATGTCCATGGCCCACTCCTTTCGGTCTGTTCCCGGTCCCCGGTTCCCAGTTCCCGGTTTGGAGAGTTTGGCGGCATAGACCCGTGGTGTTCCCGGTTCTCCTTGCTCTGACCCCGCACCTTCCAACCGAGAACCGGGAACTGGGAACCGGGAACCATCATGTGGTGCCCGCCCGCCAGTTGACGCTTGAGCAGCCCCTGGGGTAAGAGATGTTCTCTGTCGTCGAGGCCACCGGGATGCCCGGGCCCCTGCGCTACGCATTCCGCGTGGATTCGCTGGCAGGCCCCCTTTTCTAGCCCGTTTCGCATCGCGTGTCAAAACGGACCGCCCACCGTTGTTCGCCCTCCGCCGCACCGTCGGCCCGGCGGAGGGCGGACGGCCGGATTCAGGAGGCCCGCGTGACCCCGGGTCTGTCGTTTGATGCCATGTCCACCGTGCAGGCCACCGTGGCCGAGGCGCGGGCCGCCGAGGCGGCGGGGGCCAGGTCCCTGTGGGTGGCCAGCCATCTGTTCTTCCGTGATCCTTTCGGCCTGGCCATGGCCATCCTCCAGGCCACCCAGCGCGCCACGGTGCTGCCCATGGCGGTGAGCCCCTACGCCATCCATCCGCTCCACGCGGCCATGGCCGCCGCCACGCTGGACGAGGTGGCGCCGGGCCGGGCGGCGCTCTGCCTGGGGAGCGGCAACCCGGTGGATCTGGCGGAGGCCGGCCGAGGGCAGGAGCGGCCCGTCCGCACCCTGCGGGAGGCCGTGGAGATCTGCCGCAGGCTGCTGGCCGGCGAGGCCCTCACCTTCGACGGGGAGGTCTTCCGGATGCGCGGGCGGAAGCTGCACCCGACGCCCGGCGCCCCGATCCCGATCTATTTGACGGCCATGGGCGAACAGATGTTCGCGTTGGGCGGGGCCGTGGCCGACGGCGTGCTGCTCTCCGCCGGTTGCTCCGTGGAATTCGTGCGGCACGCGCGGGCCCACGTGGAGCGGGGGGCCGGAAAACGGAAGGTCACGCTGGCTGGACTGGTGCTCACCGCTCTGTCCGAGGACGAGGGGGCCGCCCTGGAGCGGCACCGCCGGCGCCTGGGATTCCTGCTGCGGGGCAAACACCACGAGCCGAACCTGCGCCTGGCCGGCACCGCCGTGGACCGTGGGGCCCTGGTCCGGGCCGTGGGTGCGGACGACTGGGAGGCGGCCCGCGCCCTGATATCGGACGAGGTGGTGCGCGCCCACACCGTCTCCGGCACGCTCGCCCACTGCCGCCGCCGCTTCCAGGCCTATCGCGAGGCCGGCCTGGATGCCCTGGTGCTCACCGGCATCACGGACCCCGCCGAGATGCGCCGGGCCATGGAACTGGCCGCATCGCTATAAAGCTGACGAGCTGATGAGTTGACGAGCTGACGAGTAACGGGTCCGCATCCCGTCCGCAGCATCCCGTCATAGGGGGTAAGTGCGAATGAAGTTCGGGGTGGGCATCCCGACGTGCACGGAAGGGATGATGTATCCCGTCCCCTACGCCACGCCGGAGGGGCTCGTGAAGATGTGCCAGGAGGCGGAGGCGCTGGGGTTCGATCACGTGATGGGCAACGACCACGTGAGCACCCAAGCCTACGTGCGGAGGAGCTTTCCCGAACCGCCCACGTTCTACGAGCCGATGCTGGCCATGGCGTTCGCCGCGGCACGCACCACGCACCTGCGGCTGGCCACCGGGGTGGTGGTGCTCCCCCTCCGGCATCCCGTCACCCTCGCGAAGCAGGCCGCCACGTTCGATCACTTCAGCGGGGGCCGGCTCGTCCTGGGCGTGGGGGTGGGTGCCTACCGGGAGGAATTTGCGGCCATGTACGGCGGGGGCGAAGGCCAGGTGCGAGGGGATATGGTGACCGAGCATCTGGAGGCCCTCCACCTGCTGTTCGCGGAGCGCCGGGCCACCTACCGGGGCAGGTACTATCAGTTCACGGACGTGGAATCCTATCCGAAGCCGCTCCAGAATCCGCTGCCCCTATGGGTGGCCGGGAACGGCGAGGCCGGCGTGCAGCGGGCCGGTCGCTTCGGCACGGGCTGGCTTCCCGCCATCCTCTCGGCGCGAGAGATCGCCGAGCGCGTGGCCATCCTGCGCCGGGCGGCGGAGGAGGCGGGGCGCGACCCCTCCCGGATCGAGGTCGCCCCCCAGTTCGCCGTGGCCATCGGCGAGACGGCCAGGGAGGCCGAGGCCGCCTTCGTGCGTTCGCAGCTCCATCATCACCTGGAGTCGTTGCGGCAATCCACGCTGAAGGAGCAGGGGGGGTCCTTCGAGGAGCGGAGCCTCCTGGGCACGCCGGAGATGATCTGCGAGCAGGTGGAGCGGTTCCGCCAGGCCGGCGTCACCTGCTGCGCCGGCCTCTACTTCGTCGGCAACACCGTGGACGAAACCATCGCCGCCATGCGCCTGTTCGCCGCCAAGGTGATGCCGAACTTTCCCTGAAGAGCGTTCGACCGTTCGACAATTCGGAAGTTCGGCCGTTCCGGGGCGGAGAGAGGAAGGAAACGCCGCACGGCGGCTCCGTGATGGATAGGGCGGAGCTGGCCGGCGGGTTCTTTCGTGCGGACCGGGTGGCGAGTGTCCCCGGAGGCAGTAGGCTGCGAGGGTTTGTCCGCCCCGCGGGAAGTGGCGCTCGGTTCGTCATGGGGCTTCTGGACCTTCTGATCCCGGTGGCCATCGCGGCGGCGGCCTTCGGCCTGGCGACCGTGAACCCTGTCGTGGCGGCGGTCGTCGGCATCCTGGTCCTCCTGTTCGCGAATCCGCTGTTCAGCATCATTGATTATCGCCTGACCGAGTCAGAGTTTGAGGTCACGGCGTTCGGCGCGATTCGCCTGCGGCGCGTCCCGTATGGCGAGATCCTGTTGGTGCGGCGGGTGGGCTGGTCGGGATTGTTCGCGCCGGAGGCGCGCTGGGCGGAGAGCCTGGGGAGCAACATCTTCCGTCCCCTGGTGCTGGTGCGCCGGCGCGGGCGCCGGCGGCCCATGATTGTCACCCCGGCCGACACGGATGCCTTCGTGGCCGCTCTGAGCGCGCGGGTGCAGGCCGGCGCTGCGCAACAAGTTCCCGATGCCGCCGGCGCGGGAGGCGGCGGCGGGGAGGCGAGTTGACAGGGGCGTGGGCGGATGATACTCGTGTTGCGCGCCCGGGGCATGGGGAGGACGAGGGCGGGCGGGGAGGAATGAAGATAATGGGGATGGTGGCGCGATCGTGGATGGGCCTCGGCCGGTTGGCGGCGGCAGGGGCGGTTGTCCTGGCTATGGGGGTGCTGGGCCTCGGGGCGCCGCGGGATGCGGCGGCGCAGCAGAAGACGCCCATCAAGGTGGGGGCGTCGCTCTCGCTCACGGGGCAGCTCTCGCGCTCGGGCGTGGAGCAGGAGCACGGCTACAAGCTGTGGGAGCAGGAGGTGAACGCCCGGGGCGGCCTGCTGGGGCGGCCCGTGGAGCTGGTCCTCTACGACGACAAGAGCGACCCGGCCACCGGCGCCAAGTTGTACGAGAAGCTCATCACGGTGGACAAGGTGGACCTCCTGGAGGGGCCGTACAGCAGCCCGGTGACGAAGGCCGCCAGCGCCATCACGGAGAAGTACCGCTTCCCCATGCTCTCCACGGGAGGCTCCGCGCGGGACATCTTCGAACGGGGCTTCCGCTATATCTTCCAGGTCGCGACCCCGTCCGAATACTATATGGTCGGTGCTGTGGAGATCGGGGCCAAGCACGGTGCCAAGACCATGGTGGTGGTCTCCGAGAACACGGTGTTCACGCAGGAATGCGCCAAGGGCGCGCAGGAGCACGGAAAGAAACTCGGGATCCAGACCCTGCACTACGAGGAATACTCGCGGGGCGTCACGGACTTGGCCCCGCTGATCCTGAAGAGCAAGCAGCTCAAGCCGGATATGTTCATCGCCTGCACCTACGGGCCGGAGGCGATCCTGTTCACCCGCCAGATGAAGGACCTGGATTTCTCCCCCAAGCTGTTCGGCTTCTCCGTGGGCGTGGCCCTGCCGGACTACGCCAAGGGCCTGGGGCAGGACGCGGAGGCCGTCTTCGGCTCCAGCCAGTGGGAGCCGGGCGCCCGGCTGCCGGGCGCGAAGGAGTTCGCCGAGAAGTTCCGGAAGGCGTTCAACTTCGAGCCCTCCTACCACGCGGCCCAGGGGTACGTGGGCGGGCTGCTCATGGAGAAGGCGGTGAACGAGACCAAGTCCCTGGACAAGGAGAAGATCCGGGACTACCTGGCCAAGCTGGACACCGTCACCCTCTACGGGCGCTACAAGGTGAACGACAAGGGACTGCAGATCGGCAAGCCGGCCTACCTGATCCAGGTCCAGGACGGCAGGCGAGCCATCGTGTGGCCGGACGATGCGGCCGAGGCGAAGTACATCTATCCATTCCCGGGGTGGAAGAAATAGCACCCCTCCCGCCCGGCATACCTCCCCGTGCTTGACCCGGCCCTCTTACTGCAGACGGCCCTCAGCGGCATCCTGCTGGGCGCCGTCTACGCGCTGCTGGCGGGCGGCCTGAACCTCGTCTTCGGGGTCATGCGCATCATCAACGTCGCCCACGCCGACCTGATGATGCTGGGGGCCTACAACACCTTCTGGCTCTTTTCCCTCGCCGGCGTGAACCCGCTGCTGGGCCTCCTGGCGGGTCTGCCCGTGATGTTCGCCCTGGGGTGGGTGCTCCAGCGGTTCCTGGTGAGCCGCGTGGTCCGCTCCAGTGAGCTCACCTCCCTCCTGCTGACCTTCGGGATCTCCATCGTCCTCGTGAACCTGGCCCTGTACCTCTGGACCGGCGACTACCGCTCGGTGGCCTACCTCTCGGGGTCCGTGGTGGTGGGCGGCATGGCCCTTTCCAAGGTTCGTCTGCTGGGCTTCGCCGTGGCCCTGGCCATCACCACGGCCGTGTTCCTGTTCCTGCGCTGGAACCCGTGGGGACGCGCCATCCGTGCCACCGCGCAGCATCCCGACCTGGCGCTGGCCTGCGGCATCGACGTGGACCGGGTGCGTCTGGGCACCTTCGGCCTGGCGGCCGCCCTGGCCGGCGCCGCCGGGTCGCTCATCTCCATGATGTACTCCATCTACCCCGAGATGGGGGCCTTCTTCCTGCTCAAGGCTTTTGCCATCATCATCCTGGGAGGGCGGGGGAGCTTTCCGGGCGCGTTCATCGGGGCGGTGATTCTGGGGCTGATCGAATCCTTCGCCGCCCTGTGGACCACGGCCACGCACGCCGAGGCCGCCGCCTACGTGATGCTCATCCTCATGCTGTTGCTGAAGCCGTCCGGCCTGCTGGGGGAGGAGGAATGACGGGCCTGCGCGCCCTGGGCCTGGCGGCGGCGCTGGCGGCCCTCCTGCTGCCGGCCGGCGCCCCGGCCTACCTGGTGACCTTCAGCCTGCAGCTCTTCATGTACGTGGTCCTGGCGGGGAGCTGGAACATCGTCTCGGGATTCACCGGCTACACCTCGTTCGGGCACGTGGCCTTCTTCGGCATCGGGGCGTACACGGCGGCGATCCTCATCACGCGCCTGGGGATGGCGTGGCCGCTGGCCGCGCTGGCGGGCGGGGCCATGGCCCTGGTCCTGGGCCTGCCCGTGGGCGCCATCTGCCTGCGCCTCAAGGGGCCGTACTTCGCCATCGCCATGCTCGGGTTCGCCGAGAGCCTGCGCCTGCTGGCCACCCTGTGGACGTCCCTCACCAAGGGCGGCACCGGCATCACGCTGCCGCCCATCCAGACGCTGGTGCCCACCTACTACGCCATGCTGGCCTGCGTGGCGGCGGTGGTGGGCGTGAACTACCGGATCGCTACATCCAGCTTCGGGCTGCGGCTTTTGTCCATCCGGGAGGATGAGCGGGGCGCCGAGGCCATCGGCATCAACACCACCACGCACAAGATCGCGGCCTTCGCCCTGAGCACCATCTTCCCGGGCATCGTGGGCGGGCTCTACGCCCAGTACATCAGCTACGTGGACCCCTCCAGCATCTTCCTGACGCTCATCACCGTGCAGACCATCATCATGACCATCCTGGGGGGGGCCGGCACGGTGCTGGGGCCCGTGCTGGGGGCCACGACCATCTCGGTGGTCCAGGAGGTGCTCTGGGCGCGCTTTCCCCACATCCACCAGGGCCTCCTGGGGGTGCTGATCATCGGCGTCATCCTCTTCCTGCCGGGCGGGGTGGTAGAGGTGCTCAAGGAGTGGCGCCTCTTGCCCCGGGTCAGGAGCATCTGAGCGTCCGTTTGTCGTTTGTGGTTTATCGTTTGTCGTTTGTGGTTGAAGAGCGTCGGATGACGTAGGGGCGGACCTTCAGGTCCGCCCGCTTCGGGCCGGTCTCAAGCCCGGTCCCTGCGCACTGCGCACAACGGCATTGGCCCGATGAGCGAAGCCCAGCCGATCTTGAGAGTGGAGGGGGTGAGCAAGCGGTTCGGCGGCGTGACGGCCGTGAACGCCTGTTCCCTCGACGTGCCCGGCGGGCGGATCACCGGGCTCATCGGCCCCAACGGGTCCGGGAAGACCACGATGTTCAGCCTCATCACCGGCTTCTACCGGCCGGACGGCGGCGCCGTCTACTTCCGGGGCGAGAACATCACGGGCCTCAAGCAGTACCAGGTGGTCCGCCGGGGCCTGGCCCGCACGTTCCAGCTCACCCGCATCTTCGCCAAGATGACGGTGCTGGAAAACCTCCTGGTGGCCGCCCCCGGTCTGGCCGAACGGGAGCGCCACCGGAAGGCGGAGGAGCACCTGGCCTTCGTCCGCCTCGCCGAACTGCGGGACGAGTACGCCGGGAACCTCTCCTTCGGCCAGAGCCGGCTGCTGGAATTCGCCCGCCTGCTCATGCTGGACCCGCACATGATCCTGCTGGACGAGCCCTTCGCCGGCATCAACCCGCTGATGGAGCAGGCCATGGTGGAGGCCATCCGGAGCCTGGTGTCGCAGGGCCGCACCTTCCTGATCATCGACCACGAGATGAAGCTGGTGATGAGCCTCTGCGAGCGGATCATCGTCCTGGACCACGGCGAGAAGATCGCCGAGGGCCCGCCCGACGCCATCCAGGCGGACCCCCGGGTGCTGGAGGCCTACTTTGGCCGCTGAGCCGCTCCTGGCCGCGGAGGCGATCGTCTCCGGCTACGGGAAGATCGAGGTCCTGCACGGGGTTTCGGTGCGCGTCGCGGCGGGCGAGGTGGTGAGCCTCATCGGCCCCAACGGCGCCGGCAAGTCCACCGTGCTGAAGACGATCCTGGGGTACGTGACGTCCAGCCGCGGCCGCGTGACCTTCGACGGGCGGGACGTCACCCGCCTGCGGGCGGACCGGCTGCTGCGCTGCGGGATGGCCTACGTCCCCCAGGGGCGGATCGTCTTCCCGCGCATGACGGTGCTGGAGAACCTGGAGCTGGGCGCCTTCGTGGTGAAGGACCGGGCGGCCGTGCGGCGCGCCGTGGAGCAGGTGGTGGCCCTGTTCCCGGCGCTGGCGGGCCGCCTGCGCGTCCTGGCGGGGGCGCTCAGCGGGGGCGAGCAGCAGATGCTGGCCATGGGGCGCGCCCTGATGACGCAGCCGCGCTGCATCCTGATGGACGAGCCGTCTCTCGGGCTCTCGCCCAAGTTCGTGGACCTGATCTTCGAGAAGATCGTGGCGCTGCGCCGCGCGGGGATCACCATCCTGATGGTGGAGCAGAACGCCGTGCGCGCCCTGGCCATCTCGGACCGCGCCTACGTGCTGGAGCTGGGCCGCAACGCCCGCGAGGGCACCGGCCGCGAGCTGCTGGACGATCCCGCCGTCCGCCGCATGTACCTCGGCGGCTGAGCCCGGATCCCCCGATGCGCCGGGACGCCGGGGCCCGGTGCGTTGACAGGAGCGGCCGCGGCCTGCATCATGAGCGCCATGGAAAGGCACGATCGCGCGAAGGGCCACCCCCCGCAATCCTTGCCCTTTCCCTTCCTTCTGGCCGTCCTGGCCGTCTTCGCGCTCCTGGCGTGGCCGCCCCGCGCCGGGGCGCAGGATCGGCCCCGGGCCGAGCTGCCGGCCTACACCCTGGGCGAGGAGTGGTTCCGGAGCGATGGGGCCTACGAGCTGGTCCGTATCGAGCATGGCCGCTACATCTTCTTGGCGGCCGAAGACCGCGAGATCCAGCTCACCACGGAGCTGGCGATGGCGCGGGCGCAGCGGGGCGCCAGCGTGATGGAATTCGACCCGCCGCCGAAACTCACGTGGCCCCTGGAGGTCGGCGCCTCGGGGTCCAGCCAGGGGACCTGGCGCAATCCGTCCAATCCCGGGGGGCGCCCCGCCACGTTCGCCTGGGGCGTGGACGCCTACGAGGACCTTCAGGTCCCCGCCGGTTCGTTCAAGGCCTTCCGGATCCATCTCACCATCGGCTGGACCGCGGGCAGGGGCAGGGGGCACCAGGAGCGGTCCTTCCAGTTCACCTTCTGGTATGCCCCGGAGGCGCGCCGGTATGTGAAGGCGAGGGGCGAGCGGCCGGGGCCGCTCGACTTCGAGCTGACGGATCTGGATCGGTCCGGCGGGCCGCCGTTGCAGGCGGCGGGGCAGGGGCCGACGCCAACCGCCGCCTCGGGCGCCGGGAAACGGTACGGGCTGGAGTTCCTCGATGTCCTCGAGGCCATCAAGCGGGGCGAGGGGCACGAGGCACTGAGGTATTACGAAGGCCTGGCGGAGAAGCGGGAGCGCCAGGGGGTACGGCTGGAGGCGGCGAAGGCGCACAGCGCCGTGGCCTTCGCGGCCCTCCGGCTGGGCGCCTACCAGAAGGCCATCCGGTCCGGCCTGCGGGCCTTGGAGCTCTTCCGCCAGGGGCCGCCTTCCGAGGAGATCCTCGGCCGCCAATTGTCGGTGTACAGCCACCTGGGAATCAGCTTCCTGCAGGGGGGCGACCGCCAGGAGGCCCGGCGGTTGCTGCAGGAGGGGCTCGACCTGGCGAAGACCTCCACCAACCCCCAGAGGGTCGCCTTCTATTCCGGCGTCTTCTCGTCCGGCCTGACGTGGGTGGCGACGTTGGGGGGCGACTACGGAGGAGCCGTTCGCCACGGCGAAGAGGCCGTGCGATCCCTGGAGAGGTATCTGGGGAACCTCCCGCCCGGGCCTCGCTTCGACAAACACCGGATGAACGCCACCCGGGTGCTGGCGGTGACCTTGGCCCGTCTCGCGAACGCGCAACGGCTGGGGGGGAGCCTCCCGGAGTCCGAGGCCTCTGCCCGTCGGGCCGTTGCGGTCTCCAAGTCGGCGGGGCAGCCCGAGGCCGAGATGACCGCGCTCATGGCGCTCGGGTGGATCGCCTCCGGCAGGAAGGATTATGCGCAGAGTCTGGCCCGCTTCCAGGAGGCCGAGGCCGTGGCCGCGCGGGCCCAGCTTCCCGCCTGGAACGTCCACGCCGGGATCGGATGGAGCTACGCCGGGCAGGGCCGGGACGCCGAGGCGCTGGCCGCCTTCCAGCGCGCGGTGGACGGGGTGGAGGACCTGCGGGCCGAGCTCCAGGAGGCCGAGCTCCGGAGCGGTTTCCTGGAGGACAAGCAAGGGGTCTATCACGGCGCCGTGCGCAGCGCCCTCGCCCTCGGCAGGCCGGCCGAGGCCTTCGGGTACGCCGAGCGCGCCCGCGCCCGCGCCTTCCTGGACCTCCTGGGCAACCAGACGGTGCTTTCGAAGGGAAGGACCCGGGCGCTGGTGGATGAGGAGGTGCGCCTCCGGGCGCAACTGAGCGCGGCGCAGGCCCTGGCGCAGGAGACGGGCGGGGAAGAGGAGGGCTCCGAAGACATGCCCTCGGCGCGCCAGCAGGTGGAAGCCGCGCAGCGGGCCTATGGCGCCTTCCTGGAGCGCGTGCGGCGCGACAACATCGAGCAGGCGTCCCTCATGACCGTGGAGCCGGTGACGCTCCAGGACGTGCAGGGACTGCTGCCGGAAAATACCACGCTGTTGGAGTACCTGGTGACCCCGTCGGAGACGGTCCTGTGGGTCATCGATGCGCAGCGGACCGAGGTGATCCGGATCCCCGTGGCCCGGAAGGATCTTGTGGCCCAGGTCCGCGCCTTCCGCCGGTCCATCGCCGAGATGGCGCCCCTGGATGTGGTGAAGGACCGCGGCCGCGCCCTCTACGATCGGCTCCTCGCTCCCGCCCGCGCCCACCTGCGGGGCGATCGCCTCCTCGTCGTCCCCCACGACACGCTGCACTATTTGCCCTTTGCGGCCCTCCGCACGCCCGAGGGTCGCTGGATCATCGAAGACTATGCGGTGGCCACGCTCCCGAGCGCCAGCGTCCTGAAATACCTCCAGGCAAAGGGGCAGGGGGCGAACGCGGGGGCCCTGGCCGTGGGCAATCCGGACCTGGGCCCGGCCCTCACCCTCCGCTACGCCGAGCGCGAAGCCCGCGCCGTGGGGGCGCACTATCCCGGGGCCACCGTGCTGGTGCGGCAGGCGGCCACCGAGCCGAAGGTCAAGGCGCTCAGCGGGTCCGCCGGGGTCCTGCACTTCGCCACGCACGCGGAGATGAACCAGAAGGACCCGCTGGCCTCCGCCCTCCTCCTGGTGCCCGAGGCGCCGGATGACGGCCACCTGGAGGTGCGCAAGATCTTCGGGCTCGATCTGCACGCCCGCCTGGTGGTCCTTTCCGCCTGCGAGACCGGCCTGGGCCAGCTCTCCAAGGGGGACGAGCTGGTGGGCCTCCAGCGGGCGTTCCTCTACGCCGGGACGCCCGCCGTGGTGACCACCCTCTGGAAGGTGGACGACCGGGCCAGCTACCGCCTGATGGAGGCCTTCTACGACGACCTCGCGACCCGCGGCCCCGCCGAGGCCCTACGCCAGGCCCAGCGCGCCACCATGGCCGAGTTCCCCCACCCGTTCGCCTGGGCCGCCTTCGGCCTCACGGGGGCGCCGTGGTGAAGCGCGCGCCGAAGGTTGCCCCGCGGGTGGCGCGAGTCGGGCGCGCGCTGATCCTGGGGGTGACCGTGGGGGCGGCGGTGACGCTCCTCTCGCGGGTCGGCTTCCTGGCGGGGTGGGAGGCGCGGGCGGTGGACTTCTTCCTCTTCTGGCGGGGGCGCGTGCCTTCCCCTCAGATCGTTCTCGTGGAGATCGACGAGGAGGCCTTTCAGGCGCTGGCGGAGCGGCAGCCGCTTCCCCGCCGCTACCTGGCCGAGCTGGGTGATTTCCTGCTCCGGAGCGGCGCCCGCGTGGTCGCCTTCGACATCGTGTTGCGGGCGCGGACCGATCCCCAAGCAGATCAGGCCCTCATCGCCATGACGCGCCGGTGGGAGGCGGCGGGCGCGGGCCGGCTGGTCTTCGCCGCGCTGGCGGCGCCGCGCAGGGGGGGGGCCGGGGAAAGGTACGACCTCGTCCCGCTCTTTTCGCCCGAGCTCCGAGGGCTCTTCGGGGTGGCCAATGCCCCGTTGGGGGCGGACGGCATGGTCCGCCGGATGGAGCCGGTGTTACCCGCCGGCGATGGGGGCATCGTTCCGGCCTTCTCGCTGGCCATCCTCGCCGCGTACGCGGGTCACACCTCCGAGCAGCTCGCGCGCGGGCTCAGGGGGGAGATGGGCGGCGTGCTCCACCTTCCGGCGTGGGATCCGAGCAGCGGGCAGATGCGGAATGATCCGATAGATCTCGCCACCCTGTCCGGGCGCCAGTGGCGTGTGGACTACGCCGGGCCCCCGGGGCTTCACCACACGCCGTCGGGGGAGCGGGAAGTCACGTTTGCCAGGTTCAGCACGGGGCCCCTCGTCCAGTTGGCCCGAAGCCGGGCCACGCCCGCCGAAGACAACCCCTTCCGGGGCAAAATCGTGATCGTGGGCTCCACCTTCCTGGAGGGCCGGGATTTCTACCCCACCCCCAAAGGGCTCATGGCCGGCATGGAAATCCAGGCCAACATGGTCCATACGCTGCTGTCCCGGCGGATGGGGCAGGCGCCCCCGTTGGCCCTCAACCTGTCGCTCCTGTTCGGGGTGTGCCTGGTGGTGTCGCTGCTCTCGCTCTGGCTCCGGCCGGCGTGGATCGCGCTGGCCGGCCTGGCGCTGATCGCCGCCCTGGCGGAGGTGAGCTACGAGGCGTACATCCGCGGGGGCTACTGGCTGGACTTCGTGGCCCCCCTGGTGGGTATGATGGCCTACCTGCAGGGCTCGCGCCTGGTGGCCCGGCGCCGCCTGCGTTCCGCCTTCGGCCAGTTCGTGGAGCCGCAGGTGGTGGACCGCATCCTGCGGGAGGGGGCCGCGCTGGGCGGCGAGCTCTGCACGGTCAGCGTCCTGATGTCGGACCTGCGGGGGTTCACCACGCTCTCCGAGCGGCTCCCGCCGGACCGGATCTCCGCGATGATGAACGAGTACTTCACGGAGATGGTGGAGGCGATCAGCGCCCGCCGGGGGATCGTGAATGATTTCATCGGCGACGGCATCCTGGCAGTTTACGGGGCGCCGGCGGGCGACCCGGACCACGCCTGGCACGCCGTGTGCAGCGCGCTGGAGATGCACGCCGCCCTCCGACGACTCAACGGCCGCTGGCAGGAAGAGGAGCGGCGACCGCTGGCCATGGGCGTGGCTGTGCACACCGGGGAAGTGTTCGCCGGAAACCTCGGCTCCCCCCGCCGGAAGAAGTACACCGTGCTGGGGGACACCGTGAACACGGTGGCGCGCATGGAGGGTCTGAACCGCGACCTGTCCACGGCCATCCTGATCAGCGGGGCCACCCTGGCGGCCGTGAAGGGCCGGGTGGTGGTGCGGGACCGCGGCGCCATCCCGGTGAAGGGCCGGGCGCAGCCGGTGGAGGTATTCGAATTGCTGGGGCCGCGGGACGAGGCGGAAGTGGCCTCGGGGAGGTAGAGGGCCATGCCGGCGAGCCAGTGGCTGGGGCGGAGCCTGGGGTTGGCGATGACCGCCGCAATCTTGGCGGCGGCCTGGCCGGCGGGGGCGCGGGGCGCCGAGACCGCGAGCCAGCGTGAGGCGCGGAGCGGCGAAACGGCGGGCCACGGCGAGGCCCCGAGGGCCGAGACCGCGGGAATGATCACCGAGATCAAGAACGGCCGGGGCCGGGTGGAGGTCCGCACGGCGGGGGGGGCCGAGTGGCGCCCGGCGGCGCCGCTCCAGACGCTCCGCGCCGGCGATGCGGTACGCGCCACCGCCGACGCGCGGGCCGTGGTCGTCCTGAGCGGCGGGCGGGGCAGCGTGAAGGTGCAGGCCGCCGGGTCGCCGTATCTGGTTCCCCTGCCGCGCCCCGGCGAGAGCAAGACGCAGAAGGCGTTGGGCCTGCTGGAATCCAGCCTCAACTATCTCTCCTCGGGGACCAAGGAGCCGCTGCAGGCGGTGCTCTCCACGCGCGGGGCGTCGCGGCCGCCCGTGATCCTTTCGCCCCGCAACACCGCGGTCCTCCCGGATCCCCTCGCCTTCGAATGGCTGGGCAGCCGGTTCGCCCGCTACGCCGTGAAGGTGGTGGGGCCCGCGGGCCCGGTGCTGGAACGCGCGGGGGTGGTGGGGGCCCGCTTCGACTACCCGGCGGACGCGCCGGCCCTGGCCCCCGGGGTCCGCTACACGCTCCAGGTGGTGTCGGGGCAGCTCCCGCCCCAAGAGGCGTGGTTCGAGGTGGTGGATGCGGGCCGCGCCCAGGCGGTGCGGCGGGACCTTGCCGAGCTGGAGCAGGCGCTGGGGCCCACCCCCTCACCCAGCACCCTGGCCGCGCTCCGGGCGGGGTTCCTGGCCAGCAACGGGCTGTACCATAATGCCCGGCTGGTCGTGACGGCCGCACTGGCGGCGGACCCGGACGAGCCGACGCTCCACCTGCTGTTGGCCAACCTCTACGGGAAGACCGGCCTTCCCGACCAGGCCGCTGAATCCTACGATGAGGCGCAATTCCTCATGACCCGCGGCGCGAGCGAGCCCCCGCCGGCGCAGCGCTGAAGGCGGCGGATGCGGCGCTGCGGGGCGGCCGGCCTGACCCGCGCCACGTTGACGAGGGCGGGCCAGGATGATACAAGGCTAGCATCGGCTGCCCCTGGAATGGGCCGGGGGCCACCAGAAAGCAGCGACCATGCGCGTCGCGCGCCACCTCAGCCTTCTTGCGGGGCTCGTGCTCGCGGGGCCCCCCCCCGCCGCGGCGGAGCCCCCCGGCAGCGTGCAGGAGGCCCTCCTCCGGGCCAAGCCGGCCGTGGCCCTCATCGTGACCGAGGTCGGCGCCAGCGTGCGGGCCCGCTGCGGCCCCCGGGAGGTCC
>DASPOZ010000182.1:0-2157 GCA_035625755.1 Candidatus Sulfotelmatobacter sp. | reverse complement strand
GGGTACGCCACCATCGGCGCCATCGGCTTCGAGGGGCGGATGGACTACGGGGCCATCGGCACCGTCACCAACCTGGCGGCCCGGCTCTGCGGGGAGGCGAAGCCCGGGCAGATCCTGGTTTCCCAGCGCGTGCTGGGCGCCGTGGAGGATCTGGTGGAGGCGGCGCCGGCGGGCGACCTGGTCCTCAAGGGTTTCCACCGGCCCGTCGCCGCTTACAATATCCTCCGGATCCTCTCTTGAACCGCCAAGGCGCCAAGGACGCCAAGGCTTCTCATCCGCCGTCGCCGGCCGGGAGCGGCCGGCGCCGCGGCTTCGCCCGTCCTCTTGGCGACCTTGGCGGCTTGGCGGCTGAAAGAAACCCCTGACCGGCGCGGAATCAACGGCCATGGACGAAAGGAGTCTGCGGCGGATGCGGGTGCTGGGGGCGGCGCCGGTGTTCGGGGCCCTGCCCGAGGAGAGCCTGCGCCATGTCACGGCGAGCCTCCAGGAGGAGACCTACGCGGCCGGCGCCGTGATCTTCGCCGAGGGAGACGAGGGGCGAGACCTGTACCTGCTGCAATCGGGTACGGTGCGGATCACCGTGCGCGGGGGCGACCCCGAGAGCCCGCCGGTGCGCGTCGTAGAGGCCCCGGACTGGTTCGGAGAGCTCTCGCTGCTCACCCGCGCCCCGCGGTCGGCCACGGTGACGGCGGTTGCCGACGTGACCGTCTGGCGGCTGCCCGGCGAGGTCTTCGATGTCCTCCTGGATCGGCACCCCGAACTCGCCTACGCGCTGATCCAGATGCTCTGCGCCAGGGTCTGGGAGAAGGATCGTGAGTTCCTGGACCAGTCGGCGCTGGCCCTCTCCCACGCCCGCCTCTCCCGCGAACTCGAGGAGAAGAAACGCCTGCTGGAGGAGGCGAACCGCCACAAGTCCGCCTTCCTGGCCCGCATGAGCCACGAGCTGCGCACGCCCCTGAACGCCATCATCGGCTTCACGGAGGTCCTCCTGGAGAGCGGCTTGGCCCAAAGCGAGGCGGAGCGGCGGGAGTTCCTGGGGCATATCCTGGCCAGCGGCCGGCACCTTCTGGGCCTGATCAACGAGGTCCTGGACCTGTCCCGGATCGAGGCGGGGCGCATGGACCTCCGCCGCTCTCGCGTAGACGTGGGCGCGCTGATCGAGGAAGTGGCGGCGACCGCGATGGCCCTGGCGGGGAAGAAGCGCATCCGGATCTCGCACGCGGTCGCCGCGGGCCTGCCGCCCGCGTGGGCGGATCCGGCCAGGGTCCGGCAGGTCCTCCTGAACCTCGTGGGCAACGCGGTGAAGTTCACGCCGGAGGGGGGCGATATCGCGATCCGGGCGAGACGATCCGCGGGGGCGCAGGGGCGCGGGGGCGCGGGGGAGAAGGGGCATTGGGTGGAGATCAGCGTGGCCGACACCGGGATCGGCATCGCGCCGGAGGAGCAGGGGACGATCTTCGAGGAGTTCCGGCAGGTCCGGGGCGCGGAGGGCGAAGGCCAGGGCACGGGCCTGGGGCTCGCCGTGGCCAGGCGGCTCGTCGAGCTGCACGGCGGCGCCATCGGGGTAACCAGCGCCCTCGGCCAGGGCAGCACCTTCACCTTCACGCTGCCGGTGGAGGGCCCGGCGGACGCGGAAGCGCGGGATTAGCAGGCTGCTGAAAAAGGCCCACCTGCGGCGTTGGCGCGCTCGCGCGGCGCTGCGACGTACGGACCGAGTACGCCTCGCGCCTCGCCTCGCGCGCCGCCTTGCATCTGGACCTTTTTGAGCAGCCTGGGCAAAAGAGCGTTTTCTAGCATCCTGTTGAACCGGTTCGTCCTGCAGCGGCCAGCCGCGCGCCGCCCCGGACCGGCGCGCGAACGCGCCTGGGCCATCGGTGGCTCCCGCCCATCAAGTTTGACGCCCAGGGCCGGAGTGTGGTAGCAACATTACATTGGCCGAGCGGGCGGACGCAGGGGGGCACGGAGTTCGGGCGACGATGCATCTTGTGCGGAGGTGGGGACTGGTGGGTTGTCTGCTGCTCGCGGGGCCCCCCCCCGCCGCGGCGGAGCCCCCCGGCAGCGTGCAGGAGGCCCTCCTCCGGGCCAAGCCGGCCGTGGCCCTCATCGTGACCGAGGTCGGCGCCAGCGTGCGGGCCCGCTGCGGCCCCCGGGAGGTCC
>DASPOZ010000181.1:0-2344 GCA_035625755.1 Candidatus Sulfotelmatobacter sp. | reverse complement strand
GGCGGTCGAAGCTGCTCCGCTCTGCCCGGTTGATGAGCTCGATGACCCCCTGGATCTTGTCCTTGCTTATCAGGGGGACGCACAGGATGGAGCGGGTGCGGAATCCCGTGGTGTCGTCCACCTGGGGGAAGAAGCGGAGGTCCCTCTGGGCGTCCTGGATCAGGATGGGCTGGCCTTCCTTGGCCACCCAGCCGGCGATCCCCTCGCCCACCTCCATCCGGTACCCCCGCACCACGTCCGGCCGCGGGCCGCTGACGATCTCGAAGGTGAGTTGGTCCGTGCGGTGGTCCATGAGCAGGAGGGACCACGCCTCGCACGGCACCATCCGGCTCGCCTTCTCCGCGATGAGGTTCAGCACCTCCTTGAGCTTCAGGGTGGAGGTGAGGGCGCGGCCCACGTCGTTGAAGGCCGAGAGGGCGAAGCGCTGCCGCTGGAGGTCTTGCCGGAGGGCGCTGTTCTCGGCCGCCGCACGGATCACGGCGCAGAGTTGCTCGGCGTCGAGCGGGGGGGCCAGGGTCCAATACGCTCCCTGGGCCAGCACCGAGGGATCCCCTCCCCGGGCCTGGACCAGGATGTAGGGGAGCGCAGCCTCCACGTCCCGGATGGCGCGCAGGAGGTCGGGGGGATCCCCGCGGGCCACGGTGAGCAGGAGGATCTCGGCCGCGTCCGGCTTGAGCAGGCGGTGCACCTCATCGAGGTCCGCCACCGAGTGCACGAGGCACCCGTTGGCGCTCAACGAGTTGAGCAGCTCCGGCGTGAGCAGTTGGGCGCGATCGATGGCGATGACCGTGGTCACACGCCCTCCCTGGGGCGCCGGCCGGGGCCCCGCGCGCGGGTGCCCGGAAGCGCCACAATGGCAGACCGAAGACGAAATTCTTGCACAATTCTCTCCACTTTTCAATGCTATCGTCCGAACGCAAGGTCCGCGGCCGCCGCGCTCCGTCCCCCTTTTGCCTTGCCGTGAACCCGGCATTTTTGCTATTAATGACGCAACTTTCCGCCGTTGGCTCCCCCGGCCAAGCCACCGGAAAGAGTGGCAACCCACCCCGGGTCCCAGTTCCTCAGAGAGAGGGCGTGGGATTCCCGCCTGAGCCCTGGTAGGCCAGGCGGGGGCCCGGCTTGCGGCGGGCGCCCGGGGCCGCCCGGAGCGGACGCCTCGCGTTCCCGGAGAAGACCCGAGGCCAGCATGGCGAAGACCTTCATCGCAGAGTGCAGGGAAGGGCAGGCCGTCACCTCGTTCTTCCTGGTGCGGGCCAAGGAGATCCGCCGCCGCCGGAACGGAGAACCCTTCCTGAGCCTCAGCTTGGGGGACCGCACGGGGGAGCTCCCGGCCGTGATGTGGGAGGGGTTCCAGGAGGCCGCGGCCTCGCTCCACGACGGCGATGTCGTAAAGGTGCAGGCGACGGTGGGAAGCTACCAGGGCGAGCGGCAGCTCCAGGTTCAGCGGATCCGCCTGGCCTCCGAGGAAGACGGGGTCACCCTGGAGGACTTCCTGCCGCGCTCCCCCCGCGACCCTGCCCTCGCCCTGGACGTGCTGCAGGCCGCCAGCCGGCGCATGCTGGACCCGCACCTGAGGGCGCTGCTGGAAGACCTGTGGGCCGACGCCGAGTTCGTCCGCGCCTTCAGCGACGCCCCGGCGGCCAAGGGGCTCCACCATGCCTACCTGGGGGGGTTGGTGGAGCACACCGCCTCGGTGGTGGCGCTGTGCGAGGTGATGGCCACCCATTACGAGGGGGTGGATCGGGACCTGCTGGTGGGCAGCGCCATCCTGCACGACGTGGGCAAGCTCCGCGAACTGCAATGGCGCGGCACCTTCGAGTACACGGATGCCGGGCGGCTCCTGGGGCACATCACGCAGGGCGTCCTGTTCGTGGAGGAGCGCCTGCGGAAGTTCCCGGACTTCCCGCCGCCGCGGCGGGACCAGCTGCTGCACAACATCCTGAGCCATCACGGCGAACTGGAGTGGGGATCGCCCAAACGGCCCAAGACGTTGGAGGCGGTGATCCTGCATCACGTGGAGAACCTGGACGGCAAGGTGAACCAGTTCCAGGCCTTCGGCCGGGAGCACCGGGATCCCGAGCGCCCCGGCTGGACCACCTATATCCGCGTGCTGGACCGCTACCTGTACGTCGGCCCGCCGCCGGGCGAGCCCGGGCCGGCGCCGCCACCGCCGGGGCCCGGCGAGGGGGACGGCGAGCCATGATCCCGCTGCGGGACAACATCCCGTCGCGCCGCACGCCGCTGGTCACCTACGCCCTGATCGGCGCCAACGTGTTCGTCTACTTCCTGCTCCAGCCGAGTTCGGAGACGCGGGCCGGCCTCTACTTCACGTTCCAATGGGGGC
>DASPOZ010000180.1:0-3149 GCA_035625755.1 Candidatus Sulfotelmatobacter sp. | reverse complement strand
AACCAAGGCCGTCAGCCTGTTGCTGGCGAACACCGCCATGGTAGGTCCGCTGGCCGCGCCCTTGCCCCGCGCCGCGCGGGACCTCATGGAGCGCTTCTGGCCCGGCCCCCTCACCATCATCGTCCGGGCGATAAAGGGGTTGCCCCAGGGCCTGGCCTCGGGCGGGGGCATCGGACTGCGGGTCCCTCGGGACGCCGTGGCCCGCTCCCTCCTCGTCGCCTTCGGCGGGCCCCTGGTGGGGACGAGCGCCAACCGCGCCGGAGGCCCCGACCCCCGGGACGCCGGGACCGTGCTGCGGGAGGTGGGGCATTCGCTGGCGCTCCTGCTCGACGGGGGGCCCACGCCCCTCGGGGCCCCCTCTAGCGTGGTGGACTGCACGGCCGACCCCCCGCGGTTACTCAGGGCGGGGGCCCTGCCCCTGGCGGCCCTTCAGGCCGTCGTCCCCGCCCTGCACGGCGGGACCCAGCCCCCCGAAGCCCGCAAGTGACGAATTTTTCGGACGAAAACGCCACAAAGGCCTTGAACGCCCCCGGAAAGGCTGGTAGAGTAGCGTAGTTTCAGGGGGATACGGCCATCGCGACGACAGGCACGATCCAGATCGAAGAGCTCGTGCGCAAGGTGCAGGGCTACAACCCGCAGGCGGATATCGGCCTGCTCGAGCGCGCCTATGCGTTCGCGGCCCGGGTGCACCGCGGGCAGGAGCGTGTCTCCGGGGAGCCCTACCTCTCCCATCCGCTGGCCGTGGCCGGAACCCTCGCGGACCTGAAGCTGGACGCCCCCACACTGGCCGCCGGCCTCCTGCACGACGTAGTGGAAGACACCCACGCCACCCTGGACGAGATCCGCGCCCACTTCGGCGAGGAGGTGGCGGTCCTGGTGGACGGGGTCACCAAGATCAGCCAGATCCCGTTCTCCAGCAAGGAGGAACAACAAGCCGAGAACTTCCGCAAGATGGTCCTGGCCATGTCCAAGGACATCCGGGTCATCCTGGTGAAGCTGGCGGACCGCCTGCACAACATGCGCACCCTGGATGCCTTGCCGCCGGAGAGGCGGCGGGCCATCTCCCGCGAGACGCTGGACATCTACGCCCCCCTGGGCCATCGCCTGGGCATCTACTGGATCAAGGCGGAGCTGGAGGACTGGGCCCTGCGCTACCTGGATCCGGAGGCCTACTACGACCTGGTGGCCAAGGTGGCCAAGAAGCGGCGGGAGCGCGAGGGGGACATCAACGAACTGATCGGGCTCCTCAAGGCCAGGCTGCAGGACGTGGACATCCACGCCGAGATCACCGGCCGCCCGAAGCACTTCTACAGCATCTACAAGAAGATGCGGGACCAGGGAAAGGAGTTCGACGAGATCTACGACCTCACCGCCGTGCGGGTGATCACCGATTCCCTGAAGGATTGCTACGGCACCCTGGGCGTGATCCACACGCTCTGGAAGCCGATCTCGGGCCGCTTCAAGGACTTCATCGCCATGCCGAAGTCCAACATGTACCAATCGCTGCACACCACGGTGATCGGCCCCAAGGGCGACCCCATGGAGATCCAGATCCGCACCTGGGAGATGCACCGCACCGCGGAGGAGGGGATCGCGGCCCACTGGGCCTACAAGGAGGGCCGGGCCGCCCTGGACGATGCCGACGGGCGCTTCCGCTGGCTCCGGCAGCTGGTGGAGTGGCAGCAGGACCTGAAGGACTCCCGGGAGTTCCTGGAGACCGTGCGCGTGGACCTCTTCCCCGACGAGGTCTACGTCTTCACCCCCAAGGGGGACGTGAAGAACCTTCCCAAGGGGGCCTGCCCCATCGACTTCGCCTTCGCCGTGCACACCAACGTGGGGCTGCGCTGCCACGGGGCCAAGGTGAACGGGCGCCTGGTGCCGCTGAAGACGGAGCTGCAGAACGGCGACATCGTGGAGATCCTGGCGGGCCCCCACCCGCAGCCCAGCAAGGACTGGCTCAAGATCGTCAAGACGCCCCGCGCCCGGAGCAAGATCAAGCAGTGGGTGCGCAACGAGGAGCGGGCGCGGAGCGTGGTGCTGGGCCGGGACCTGTTGGAGCGCGAGGCGCGCCGCCTGGGGAAGAGCCCGGCCCAGGTCCTGCGCGCGGAGGCCCTGGCCAAGGTGGTGGGGCGCGCCGGGGTGGGGAGCGAGGAGGAGTTCCTGGCCTCGGTGGGCTACGGGAAGCTCTCGCCGCGCCAGGCCCTGGCCCGGCTGCTGCCGCCCGAGGAGCTCCCCGAGGTCACGGAGGAGGAGCGGGAGCGCCGGCCCGAGCGGCGGGCGCGCGCGCGCGGCGAGGACGGCGTCACCATCAGCGGGATCGATGACATCCTGGTGCACTACGCCCGCTGCTGCTCACCGGTGCCGGGGGACGAGATCATCGGCTTCATCACCCGGGGCCGCGGCGTTTCGGTGCACACGGCGGATTGCCCCAACGCCCAGCAGTTCATCTCGGACCCGGCCCGCCGGGTCCGCGTCACCTGGGACGAGCGGCGGTCCACCCCCTACCCGGTGAGCATCCGCGTGACCATCGGGCGGGATCGCCCCGGGATCCTGGCGGAGCTCAGCGCCGCCATCTCTTCGGCGAGCATCAACATCGCCCAAGCCGAGGTGCGGGTGACGGAGGAACGAGGGGGGGTCAACACCTTCGTCCTCGAGGTGATGGACCTGGCGCAGCTCCAGGCCGGGATCCGCGCCATCCAGCGCGTGGAGGGCGTGGCGGGGGTGGAGCGCCTGCGCACGACGTAGCAGGCCGCTGAAAAAGGCCCATCTGCTGCGTTGGCGCGCTCGGGCACTCGCTGCGGCGTACCCGGAGTACGCCTCACTCGGCCCTTCGCGCGCCGCCTTGCATCTGGACCTTTTTGAGCAGCCTGGGGAAAGGCGGGTTTTTCAGCCGTCTGTTAGACTTCCGTTTCGCCTCACGGGGCAGACCTGGAGGCAGAGCCCCATGCAGGGGCTGGCGAGCTGGCCTCTCCGGCACGCCGCCCAGTCGGTGCGGGAGACCGGATCGAGCCAGAGGCGATCGTGGCAGCTCCCTGGCAGCAGGCTGAAGGCCCGCCCCGGACACTCATCCAGGCAGAGGCGGCAGTCGATGCCTAGACAGGCCTTGGCCGCCGGCAGGGCAGAGGGGGTGAGCGGGGCGGCGGTGATCA
>DASPOZ010000179.1:0-9328 GCA_035625755.1 Candidatus Sulfotelmatobacter sp. | reverse complement strand
GTTCCGGCGGCGGCCACCCCCTGAGGGCGGGGGCGGGGGGGCATGCCGGGGGTGGATGGGAAGGGGCCCCTGCGATCCCGCCCGGGGGGCGGGGGATGCTGATGCGCCGGTGGGAGCCGCTGGCGGCCGCCGCGTGGATCTGGGCCGCCCTGGTGGTCGGCATCGCCGCCTACACCTACGCCTACCCACGAACGCACAGCGTGTACCCCGTTTATGCCGGCGCGGCCCAGAGGTGGTGGGCCGGGCAGAACCTCTACGAGGACCCGAAATACCGGTACAGCCCTCTGTTCGCCGTCGCCATGACGCCCTTCGCCGCATTGCCGGAGCGCTGGGGCGGGGCGCTGTGGAAAACCGCCAACTCCCTGGCCTACGGGGCCGGCCTGTGGGCGTGGGCCCGTGGCGTCCTCCCCGTGCCGCTCAGCGCCGCCCAGACGGCCGCCCTCTTGCTCCTGGCGCTCCCCACGTCGCTGACGAGCATGCACGACGGCCAGGCGAACCTGGTCATGGTCGGCGCCATGTTGCTGGGCTTGTCCGGCGCCGTCGTGGGGCGCTGGAATCGGGCGGCCGGGTGGCTCGCATTCGCAACGGTCATCAAGGGCTACCCGCTGGCCCTCCCCCTCCTGCTCGTGCCCCTGTATCCCCGGCAGCTTGGATTCCGCTTCGCCGGCGCGTTGGGTCTGTGCCTCTTGCTGCCGTTCGCGGCCCAGCGGCCCTCCATCGCGGCCGCACAATCGAGCACCTGGGTGACCGTCCTGCGCGAGACCGTGCACATCAGGCCCGCGAAGTACCGCTCCGTCGATCAGTTGTGGCGAATCTACGACCACCCCCTGTCGCCGCAAGCGTACGCGGCGCTGGGGCTTTTCGCCGGCGCGGCGGTGCTTGTCCTCTGCCTGTTGCAGGCCCGCCGCACCACCGCGCCCCGGGAACTGCTGACGCGGGCGTTCATGCTATGCGCGGCCTGGGTGATCCTCTTCGGGCCGACGACCGAGGAGGCGACCTACGCGGTGATCGCGCCGGCCATCGCCTGGGCGCTCGTGGACGCGTTCCGCCGTCCGCCGGGCCGGGGCACGCGCACCCTGCTGATCGCCAGCCTCTTTCTCATGGGGCCGCTGGGCACCGATACGTTCGGCACCGCCGTCCGTCTCTTCGCCACGGGGCACGGCAGCCTGCCCTTGGGCGGCCTCCTCTTCCTGGGATACCTCCTGGCGTGGACGGGCCGGACCTACGGCGAAGGGGGGACCGCGCGCGGTGCCGGCGCATCGCCTTCGGCGGGCCCTGCGCCGGCCCGCTGAAGGGCCGCTCCTGGCCCGGCAGGTGAAGGTGCGCGCTCAGGCGCATCCCGCGGGAGACCGGTTCGGCTCCGCCGTGAATCCCGGGCGTAGAACCCGCCGGTGCCATGCCAGGAGCAGGAGAACGACCAGCAAGACCGCCCAGGTCACGACGTGGTAGGACTCCAGGAGGAGGGACAGCGACCGTCCGGTGACGTCGCGTGTCAGGAGCACGCCGAAGGCCACGTAATACCCCAGCGCCCACCACATCCACGCCGCCACGCGGTCCCACCGGATGCTACAACAGATCAGCAGGAACGCCGCCGGCAGCAGGCTCACCGCGTGCTGCTTCCATGTGATGGGAGAATACAGCAAGACAAGGGCCGAGACGGCGGCCAGCTCCAGGGGCAGGACCACGGGAGGCTCCGCATCGGAGGCCTGCCTGCGGAACCGCCATCCCACCACCAGCAACAACGCCGCCATCGCGGCCCTCACGAGCATCCCCGCATGGCGCGGCGACAGGTCGAGGAACTGAAGGAATCCCGGATGGTCGAGGTACAGCGGGTGCCCGGCCGGATACCGTTGGAAAAATCGGGCGAGGGCCGGGCGCAAGGAGAGATTGGCCGCCGAGGGGGCGTCCAGGATCGTCGCCGAGGGATCCAGGGCCGTCATTCCCTGCCAGACGGTCCTGCCCCACATGCCCATCTCCTGCAGGAACACCGGCGGCGCCTGATACAGGCCCGGCGCCGCCGTCAACAGGGCCGCCGTGGCCAGGATCGCCGCCGCGATCCTCCATTCCCGCTTCAAGAGAAAATAGGGGACGAAGAGGGCGGGGGTCATCTTCAGGGCAGTGGCGACCCCCACCAGGATGCCGCAGGCGCACCGTCGCCCGTGGAGGTAGAAAGACACACCTCCCCAGACGAGGGCCCAGACGAGCAGGTTCGGGCCGCCCTCCACCAGGTCCCGCAGAATGAACCGTGCGGTCAACACCAGCGCCAGCGCCAGCGCAACCACGTGAAGATCTTCGGAGGCCGGCAGGACCCGACGGCCGATGCGCAGCAGGATCCCGCAGAGCGCGACCAACCCCCCCGCCCCCATGACCACAAAGGCGGTGACATGTGCCCCACGCAGGGACAGCCGCGTCCACGGGGCCCAGAACATGGCCCAGAACGGGGGATAGGGGACGTCCAGGCCGGTGTTGTAGATCAGCTCGCCGGCCGCGAACCGCCTGGCGAATTCATAATGCCGCGGAAAGTCGCTCTCGACCCCCCGCACCACTCTCGTGAAGCAACCCAACAGAATTCCAAGGAGGGCGAGAATCAGGATCGCTTTGAGCCGAGGCGGGGGGTTCACCATGGACGGCCTCGCCCCGTGGGGGGTTGGTGCCTCTGGCGAGGAGTTGTTCCCCGCGCGGCCGGTCCCCGGCCACCGCAGGTTGGATCGAATGCATGCGGTGCGGGAAGCCCGCTCCTCCCATCGGCCAAGGCACGCTACCTCAGCGGGGAGCGGGATGTCAACCCAAGCGTCCCGCCGCGGCGGGCTGGACTTTGCCGCTTGCTTGCGATAATAGATGCGGGGGATGGTGCCGCGCAGTCACGAACACTTCCGGAACTATGCGCCCGCCGTAGGGGGGGCTCCGGGCACGCACCCATCGTGGCCGCCGAGGGCGGCAAGGGCCGCCATGGGCGCCCGCCCTCACGGTGCCCCGGCAGGATGGACACGATGACCTGCAGTTCAACGGGCCGGCCGCCGCGCCGCCGAGGGGGGGAGACGCCATCATGGCGGCGATCGTGATCATTCCCACCTACAACGAGCGGGAGAACCTCCCCGAGGTGACCGCCCGGCTGCTGGATCTCGGCCTCGACCTGGACATTCTCTTCGTCGATGACAACTCCCCCGATGGGACGGGGCAGGTGGCCGATGCCCTGTCCCGAGCGCGCCCGCGGGTTTCGGTTGTCCATCGCACGGGGAAGCTCGGGTACGGGAGCGCCGTCATCGAGGGCTTCCGCGTGGCCCTGAAGGGGGATTACGCCTGGGCCCTGACCATGGATGCGGATCTCTCCCACGATCCCGCGGCCCTCCCCGCCCTGCTCCGGGCGGGCGCGGATGCCGACCTGGTGCTGGGGTCGCGCTATATCGGCGGGGTACGCGTCATCGATTGGGAGATGGGTCGCATTTTGCTGAGCTGGATGGGCAACGGCTACGCCCGCGCCATCACCCGCCTCCCGGCCTGCGACATCACCACCGGGTTTCGCTGCTACCGGCGCTCCGCCCTGGAGGCCCTCGATCTCTCCCAGGTGAAAGCAAGCGGCTACGCGTTCCAAATCGAGATGGCCTATCGCATCTGGCGATCCGGGGGGCGCCTGGCGGAGGTCCCCATCACCTTTTACGGCCGCCAGAAGGGGGCCTCGAAGATGTCGCGGCGCATCATCCTGGAGGCGGCGATCCTGGTGTGGCGGCTGCGGCTGGACAGGGGGCGATAGCCTACAGAGTGCCGGCCTCCGCGCGGCGGTGACGATCCGGGAAGCGATGGACCGACCCATGGGCACACGCGCTGAATCGGAGGGCCCGGCCCCCTCACCGCAAGCATGCTTGCCGATCGACGCCCGGCAGGCCAGAGAGCAATCCGCCAACCGGCTCCATCGCTGCCCTGCGAATGTCTGGTCTCTCCGCGGATTCATCCTCATGGCTCTCGCCTTCGGAACCCTTTGCCGCGTGAGCCAGTACGCCGCCGGCACGTCCGTGTGGCATGACGAGGCCTTCGTGGCGCTGAACGCCGCCCAGAAAACCTTCGCCGGCCTCCTCGGGTCCCTCGAGTGGAATGAAGCCTCACCTCCGGGCTTCTTGATCGTTGAAAAAATCGTCATCCTTACCCTCGGTCGATCGGAATATGCCCTGCGGTTGATCCCACTGTTCGCCGGCATTGCGGCAATGATCGGGCTCGCGGTGCTGGCCCGCCGGGTCTGCGGCACCGGCATGGCATCGCTCTGGGCCGTTGTGCTCGCGGCGGCCTCGCCCAACCTGATTGCCCACGCGAACTTGGTGAAGCATTTCACCCTGGACATGTTGTGGGCCGTCTCGCTCGTGTGGCTGGCGGATCGAATCTGGCCCCTGGATCGGCCCGTTCGGATGCTCCTGGTTTGGGGGGCGCTTGGCGCCGTGGGGCCGTGGTTCTCCTTCGCCAGCGTCTTCGTGTTTGCCGGCACCAGCCTGACATTGGGCGCCCGCGCGGTCCGTACCTGGCGCGGGCCAGCGCGTGCGGCCTACCTCCTCGCCAACCTGGAGGTCCTCGCGACGCTCGCCCTCCTGCTGGGCCCGATCCGGGCCCAGGCCACGGGTCGGCTCGTCGACTTCTGGCTCAGCCGGGGGGCCTTCCCCGACACACAAAGCTTGTGGTCCCTCGGCCATTGGCTGCTCCGCTCCGGTTCAGGCGTGGCCGCCTACTTCTGGCGGCAGCCGGGCCCGGCGTTGCTCGCCTTGATCCTGCTGGGAGGCGTCCGCTGGTGGCGGACCGGTCGTCGGCCGGAATTGTGCCTCGTCCTGCTCCCCGCGCTCATGGCCTTGTTTGCGTCCGCCCTCCATCGCTGGCCCTTCGGCGGCAACCAGCACATGGTCCTTGCCGCCCCCGCGGCGGTTCTGCTCATGGCCGAAGGGATGGACGGGCTCGGCATTTGGCTGGCTCGGTGGCAGCGGTGGGCGCGGTGGGCCCTGGTGGCCCTCTTCCTTTTGCCGGGAGTCATCAATGCCGCCTACCGGGTCGCCATTCCCAGGCAAAGGCATGAACTCCGCCCGGTGATCCTGTTCGTCCAGCGGAATCTGGAGCCTGGCGACCATGTCTTGGTGTTCGACCCCGTCACGTTCATGTTCTATGCCGGACGCGACCTGCAAGACGCGCCGACTGCACCGGATATCCTGAGCAGGGTTTGGTTCATCTCCATCCGCGACGGTTACAAACGATCCACCTTCACAGGCCAGGACGTACTCGATGGCCTCGAGGCTCGGCGGCCGCGCATGCTGGCGATTGAACGCTACGGGGCGGCCGCCTATCTGTTCGGTCCGGAGCACCCGCCGAGGGGGCCGGCCCCGCCCGGCGGCGCCAGCGGGGGCGACGCTCCTCCTCGGGGGCCATCGGGATGACCCGACCCATGGAGAGTTCGCGCCGAGACGGTGGAGGGGCGGAACGGACGTGTCGGGCCGTGGAGGAGCCCGGGGGAAGGTGAGAGCGGTTCGCCGCCAAGGTGCGCGCTGTCGTCGAAAGGTGTTCATGCCGGAGGCGGCGATCCTGGTATGGCGGCTGCGTCTGGAGCGCGGCGGCAGGGGGCCGTTCCAGGCCGGCGCCTAGCAGCCTGCGGCAAATGGCCCATCTGCGGCGCTGCGACGTACGGGCCAAGTACGCCTCCGACCCACCTTCGGTGGGTACCCCGCGCTGCGCGCGCCGCCTTGCACCTGGACCTTTTTGAGCAGCCTGCGCAAAAGCGAGCTTTTCAACGATGTGCTAGTGTCCTGAGTCCGAAAAACGCATCACTATTCGTACCCGTTCCCGTTCCCGACAGGTCCGCCGAAATCGGAGCGCAACGGGTTGGAGCGAAAGACAACTCTTGGGTCAGACCCCGGGTACGGGAACGGGAACGATTTGTCCAGGGACTTCTGACTCGGGAGACTAGGCCGCCGGTGTCAGGCGATGGGAACGAGTCTTTGGCTAGCAGATAGGCGGCCGGCGACCCTTGCCCACGCCGGGGCGGAGGGCCCACGCGGGGCATCCTCCCGGCGGGCGGGCCCACCCCCCGACGCCTCCGGCCCTTGGCCCGCCTGGCTTTGGCGGGGGACGCTGGTGTTGATCCTCGTGGGGGTCGCCTGGCGCTCCCTCCGCTATCTCTTACAGTTTCCCATCTGGGGCGACGAGGCTTTCGTCGCCTTGAACCTCCTGGATCGGAATTATCTGGGGTTGACCCGGCCCCTCCGGTACGTCCAGGTGGCCCCGGTCCTCTTCTTGTGGGTCGAACTCACGGCGTACCGCCTCCTGGGGGGCAGCGAGCTGGCCCTGCGCCTGTTCCCCTTCCTGGCCGGGCTGGGGGCGCTGGCCCTCTTCTGGCGGTTCGTCCGCTCATCGCTGAGTCCACTGGCCGGAGGGTTGGCCCTGGGCATCCTGGCGGTGAGCTACTACCCCGTTCGGCATAGTTGCGAGATCAAGCCGTACGCCTTGGATCTGCTGGCGTCCCTGGCGCTCCTGGTCACGGCGGCGAATTGGCTGCGCGAGCCGAACCGCCGGGCCTGGCCGCTCCTCCTCACGGTGCTTGGTCCCCTGGCGGTGGCTAGCTCCTACCCATCGATTTTCATCGCGGGCTCCATCGGCCTCGTGCTCCTGCCGGCGGTCGCGCGGCAGCCGGGATGGAAGCCCTGGGCTCTCTACGCCGCCTACAACGTCACCACGGCGGCGGCCTTCTTGGCGGCCTACAGCGTGGTCGGGTCCCGGCAATATGCCTCGGCCGGGGGGACAGGGAACCCATTCTGGGACGCCTGGTTCCCTCCCGCAGAGCCGGTCGCTCTCCTCAAGTGGCTGGCCGCGGCCCACACAGGCAATCTGTTCGCCTACCCGGTGGGGGGGCGAGGCGGCGGCAGCGTGGCGACGTTCCTCCTGTGCACGGTGGGAGTCTGGCACCTCGCGCGAACGCGCCAGGGGCGGCTCCTGGCCCTGTGCGCCCTGCCGTTCGGGTTCACCCTTTCCGCGGCGGCGCTCCGCCTCTACCCCTACGGCGGGAGCGCCCGCGTGGCGCAGCACCTGGCGCCGGCCATCTGCGCCCTGGCCGGCATCGGCGCCGCCGCGCTCATCGCCCGGCTGGCCCCCTCCTTGCTCTCTCAACGCCGCGCCGTGCTGGTGGCCTTCGGCGGGCTGGCCCTCATCGGGATCGGGGGCATGGGCAGGGACGTGATCAAACCGTCCAAGACCGAGAGCGATGCCCGCGTGCGGGAAATCGCGGCCCAAATCTTCGCCCAGGCAGGTCCCGACGATCAGATCGTCGTCCTGAACCCCACGCCGGCCTCGATGCCGCCAGCCCTCGAGTGGTACCTCCGGCAGGGGCGGCACCGGATCTCTTGGGGGGGCGGGATCGATCGGGAACGCCTCGACACGACCACGAAGCACCTCTGGGTCTTTGCCTTCCCCGGGAATACCATCACGCGCGACGACCTGGAGGCGCGCCTGGCGGCCGCCAAGCGGCGGCCGCTGTTGGCGGACCACGCCACGTATGCGTTCCATTTTGGCTGGCCTGAAGGAGAGGTCCACCGCTGCGAGATCTTCCATTGGGTCTACGAGCCGGACCATGGGGCCCGCCCGCCCGCAGACCTCGCTCACGCCGTCGCCTCGACGGGGGGCATCCTTGTCCCGAAGGCATTCGCCGAGAGGTGGCAGGGGCGACACCCGTCCTGGTTCGCTTGAGGGCTATATCTCGCGCATGCCATCGGGACCCGGATCGGGGGGATATGGTCCAGTGTGGCGCGGCGCGCGCCGCCGTCGAAAGGTTTCCATGTCCCGAACCAACGGCCAGGCCCCGGAGTGGATCTTGTTGCGGGCGCGGAAAGGCGACCGGCAAGGACCGATGATATGCTCACAGAGGTTCACCATCTCGCGGCGGCGGTGGGCTCGGCGATCTCGTGCCGTCTCATCGGCAGAGGTTGCGCCGAATGCGGTGAGACCGCCCAAGATTCATGATGAGGGCGGGGGGCCGGTTCCACGGTACGATGGGGGATCAACGTCTTGCGAGACAGGATGCGGCACGGGCGAGCGCGGAGAGATCCCGGTGTTGCCGAAGCGCCGTAGAGCCGGTTCGCCCCAACGCTCGCGCAGGGACTCGGGATGGGGAACCATGAGCGTTCTGCCATGCCCTCCGTAGGGGTCCCGGATCGCGGCCTCGCGGGGAAAAGGCGGGGGCCCTGGTGGGTGTTGTTTTGGGCGTTGATCCTTTCGAGCCTCTACCTCCCCAGCCTGGCGACACGCTTTGATTTCATCGATGACGGCAATTTGGTGTACCCATCGCCCCCTTTGCCTCTGGGTCAGCGGGTGCAGTTGGCGTGGGACAAGGTCGTGGGCAACTACCACGATCTGGGGCCGTTTCGGCCGGTTCTTTGGGCCCACTGGGAAATCCAGGCGGAACTGCTGGGCGCGGTGGCGTTCCGATGGCGCGTCGCTCGCCTGCTGTGGCTCACGGTGGCCGCGGCCACTCTGCTGTGGCTGTTTCTGGAGTTGGGTATTCGGCCCGGGGCTGCGGTGGTGACCGCGGCCCTGGCGATGTGGACCCCCTACCGCAATGAGATCTGGACCAGCCTGACGCTCTCCGAAGGGGTGGCGATGCCCTACGCCATCCTGGGGTTGGTGTGCGCGATCCGGGCCGCCCGGAGCTCCCGGCCGGGGCCCTGGGACATCGCCGGCGCTCTCTGCGCGCTCGCCGCCCTGGGATGCAAGAACACGTTCGCAGCACTGGTTCCGGCTCAATGCTTCCTCCGCCTTGCCGCGGACGGACAGCCCCTGCAAGATGCGTGGCGGCGCCACGGCCGCCGCGCCTGCCTCCTGGCGCTCACGGTGCTTGTCCCCAGCGTTCACTACATCATCTTCAAGCTCCAGTGGCACCCCGGGCAATATGAAACCGGCGGACCCTCCTGGGTGCAGCTCGGTCGAATGCTCAGGGCGATGAAGAGGGCCAGCGGCGCCGACTTCGTCGGGCCGGGCTTGGCGCTGGCCGCGCTCGCCTTGCTGGTGAACGGTTTCGCGCTCGTCGGGCCCCCGCCTGCTCCGGGTAGCCATCGAACCATCCCGCTCCCGCTGGCGGCACGGGCGGGATTTCGCCCGCTGTGGGGACGGTATCGCACCGCGCTCCTGACGGGCTTGCTGCTGCTCGTGTGCGGGATCGGCATCTACCTGCCCCTGCACGCGGTTTCCGGCCGCTACTCGATGCCGGCGGTCTGGGGGGCAGATCTCTGGATTGCCGCCCTGCTCAGCATGTTGCCCGAGGTGCCGTCCGGCTTCTGGAGGCGGGCCGCCTGCCTCGTCCTGGCGGGCGGGCTTC
>DASPOZ010000178.1:0-3730 GCA_035625755.1 Candidatus Sulfotelmatobacter sp. | reverse complement strand
GTACGGACCAAGTACGTCTCGCGCCTCGCCTCGCGCGCCGCCTTGCACCTGGGCCTTTTTGAGCAGCCTGCGCAAGGGCGGGTTTTTCAGCATCCTGCTAATGGTTATCGGACCTTCGTTGCTGCGACCTGTTACGCGGTGTTCCGCCACCTTGAAGCAGGGGGGAGCGGAGAGGTAAGTAAGCACACCACGGGTCCCGTTTCACAGGGGGGCCGGCCGGCGGGCCGGCCCCCCTGTGCGTTCGGGCCCAGGGGGTTGCGCCCGTCCCTCCGGGCGCGATAGTGTCCCTGGGCTGCCGATGGTGGGCGGCATCATGGGGCGAAGAGGAGGATGTGATGGCGAAGCTCCCGACGGCGTACGAGAGATTCCGGCGCGCGTTCCCCGAGGTCATGGTGGCCTACGAGCAACTCGGCGAGGCCGCCGCCGGGGCCGGGCCCCTGGACGAGCCCACGGCGCACCTGGTGAAACTGGGCATGGCCATCGCGGCGCGGTCCGAGGGCGCGGCGCATTCCCACGCGCGGCGGGCGCTGGCGGCGGGGGCCACGGCGGGCCAGCTCCGCCACGTGGCCGCCCTGGCGGTGCCCACGCTCGGCTTCCCCGGGGCCGTCGCCGCTTTCACCTGGGTGGAGGACGTGCTGCGGCGCCGCTAGTCTCCTGAGTCAGAAGTCCCTGGACAGATCGTTCCCGTTCCCGTGCCCCGGGCCTGACCCAGGAAACGCCCGTTGCTACGGCCGGTTGGGCTGAGTGTTGGGCGTCCGGTCGGGAACGGGTACGGGAACGGGCACGAATAGTGAGGCGAATTTCGGACTCGGGAGACTAGTCGGGGGGCAAGGGGATCCCACACGGTACGGGAGCAGGAGGTGCGCCCATGGCGGGCAAAACGGTGTCCATCCGGCGGCTCGAGCGCGATGATTTCACGGCGGTGGTGGCGATAGACGAGCGGATCACCGGGCACCCCCGTCACGACTACTGGCGGGACCGTTTCGAGACGGCTGAATCCATCCGCCCCCCCTGGGCCTCCATGGTGGCCGAGCTGGACGGCCGCGTGGTGGGTTTCCTCCTGGGCTGGTCCAGCGGATGGGAATTCGGCATCCGGGGCTCGGTGGGATGGATCGACGTGATCGGGGTGGACCCCCCATACCGGGGCCGTGGGGTGGGCCGCGCCCTGGTCCAGGCCTTTGCGGATGCGGCCGAGGAACTCCGAAACATCAAGACCATCTTCACTCTGGTCGACTCCCAGGACCCCCAGATCCGCGAATTCTTCGGCCGCCTCGGGTTCACCCCCGGGAAGATGCTTCACCTGGAACGTGGCAGCGCGCGCTGAGGGGCGCGGGGGTACCACCTGCCAGATCGCCGCATGCCCAAAGCCGGGGCCGCGCGCCCCTGCCATCCCCGCCGCTCACCCGCGGCATCGTCCATCCGTCGCTCCCTCTGCGTGCCGGTGCCACACGGGGCACAGCGCGGGCCTCTTGGAATTTTTCAGAGCCGAAACAGGAACGGGGGCTACTTCACAAACTGCCCTCACATTAGCGGAATTTCCGTAAGGAGGGGGGTGCGACGTGGAGGGCTGCTGGACGTTCTGGTCCAGGCTCCCGCGCGCCGCGCGCCCGACTTACGCGCGCCGGCCTGTCCGCGCTCTTGCCGCCTCCCCGAGGTGGGCGGGTTTGCGACGGCCGGGTCGCCCCCCGCTGCGCCTGGCCCGCCGGCGCTTCAGCGGAGGTGGTTGGAGCGCCTGCGTTCCCGTTCCCCCAAAAGACAGTGGGCGGGGACCTGACCCGTTCCCCGCCCGCCCTCGGTGCTTCGGCTGCCTGGCCTAGCGACCGTACACCTTCTCAGGCCCCCCGTTGCTCGGGATGAACACCTTCAGGTTCCCTCTCTGGACCACTTTACCCTCGGGACCCATGATGATCAGCTCCTCCGGCGGCCGCGGCCTTGCCGGGTAGCGGCGCACCGCCGGCCCGAAGGGCCCATTGGGGCCGTCGTTCCGGGTGTAGCGCATGCTGCCGTTCGGCATGGTGGTCCACGTGCCCTCCTGGGCCAGAAGGGTAGTGGGAGCCAGGGGTCCCAGCACCGCGAATGCCACCACCGCACAGAGCCACTTCTTGGTGGTCCTCATGGCCGTTCCCTCCTTGGCCTGGCTTCCACGCCGCCCCCTGCGGCGGTTCATTCAGGCGCTGGACCGGGACAGAAGCATCAGCCGTGCCACTGGGGGCTCAGCGCGGGGCACGCATGCAACTCCCTGCCATGATTGAAGAGGTCCAGGATAGGGCGGGGCCATCGGAGCCTAGGGTAAACATTGCGCCCACGCCGTGGGCGGCGCCGCCCGGCAAGAGCGTGGGCAGGGCCCATCTGTAACCAAGGGGACTGCGCAGACATGCCCGTTCGGCAGCGCCGGCCTCAGCCAGGCCCTCGACGCGGCCAGGGGCTGCGGCCCCGCCGCCCGGAGCGGCGCTGCGACGACACGGGATCGAGCCTGAGCCGCCGGCCCGCCGGCTCCTCGGCCAGCGCGATCGCAGTGCCTAACCCCGCCTTTTCCGGTTTCCCACGTCCTCTTCCCCGTCCCCTTCCTCATCTTCCCCGGTCTCTTGCTCAGCGTTGACAACCCTCTCTCCTTTGGAGTATTCCGCTAGGCAAGAGGAGGAAGGCGATGAAGAAACTTGCGGTGCTCCTCATGGCGGCGCTGCTGGTGGCCGGCCTCGCGGCGCCGACTCGCGCCCTGGCCTGGTGGGGATTCTGGCCGGGGTTCGGCGTGGGGGCCTTTACGGGGCTCGTCCTGGGGGGCGCGTTGGCCGCCCCATTCTACTACCATCCCTACCCCTACGCCCCGTACTACAATCCGCCCCCGCCTCCCGCTTCCTATGCGGCCCCGCAACCCTCCTGCTATACGCAGCCCGGGTACTGGTCGCAAGCGCCGGTGCACCAGGCCAACGGGTTCACCACGTATCAGAACGTGTGGGTGCCCCCGCAGCAGGTCTGTCGATGAGGTGCCGGCGCTGGCTCGTCAGCCTGGCTCTCGTGCTGGCGTGGGCGCTGCCTGCCGCTGCGCAAGTACCTCCGCCGCCCCCCGGACCGCCCCCCCCGGGGCCGCCGGTCGTGTCACCCCCCGGGCCGCCGGTCGTGTTGCCCCCCGCGCCGCCCGCACCGCCGCCGCAGGTCGAGGTGGTGCCCGCGCCTCGTCGCGGATGGTACTGGGTGCCGGGGCATTGGGAGTGGACCGGCCGGGCCTGGGCCTGGGAGGCCGGGCACTGGGTGCGGCATCGCGGGCGGGGCTGCGTGTGGGTCGAATCCCATTGGGAGGGTCCGCTACGATGGGAGCCGGGGCATTGGGTCTGTAAGAAATAATTCAGGGGACGGACCCATGCCCCTGCCTCGGGACCTTGGACCACGGGACGCCCTCGTTGGCTCAGCTGCTGGCCGGCGGGGGCGTTCATGTATCACGAAAGCCAGCATCAGGCGAAAGGGGAAACCTAACTCGGATTATTCACGAACACGCGTGCCGCGTCTTGAGCGCCCTCTCACCCTGTCCCTGGCCGCCTTCCCGTCGTCCCCCCTTTATCAAAGGGGGGCCAGGGGGGATTTTTGCGCTCAACTCTGCGGCAACGGTCCGATAGATAGCCTCCGCCATAACATCACCGAAATCCCCCCTCCCCCCCTTTCTCAAAGGGGGGACGCCGCTTCGTGAATAATCCGGGCTAACAGGCCGCTGAAAAAGCCCCAAGGTCTCTCCCCG
>DASPOZ010000177.1:0-3930 GCA_035625755.1 Candidatus Sulfotelmatobacter sp. | reverse complement strand
CCTCCCCCGGCGATCCTCCGCGGCGAAGGCACCCCGCGCCGCCGGGCCCGCTCACCTTCCTCCCCCTTCGCGTCCCCCACCTTTCCCGGGAAGCTCCTGGAGCAGCCCCTGGGCAACCGGCTCGCTGCCCGCGGCCAGCACCACGATGGCCGCCGCCGCCCGGCCTTTGAAGATCACGATGAGCCCGCGCCGCTTGTACCAGTAGCGGGCCTCGTCCTGGATCTGCCCCGGGGGCGCGTCGTCCGGTGGTCCGAGGAAGGTCCGTACCTCGGGACGCGTCGTCCCCACCTTGATGCCGTCCAGCGTGGACCAGGCCGGGGTTAGCACGAGGAACTGGACCACCCGGTCGCCCTCCAGGAAGACGCGCACTCCCCGGGTCTCCTCGTAGTCGTAGAGATCGACACCGTTCTGATCCCGCCCCGTGCCCTCCGGGCGGCCCCACAGGTACACGAGGTCCTCTCGCGACGTGCCGATGGTGATGGAACCCACGCTCCTGCCGGGCGTGATCTCGCCGCCCGGCGGCGCGGGCGCCGCCCCCCGCGCGGCCGGCCCCACCGGGGCCAGCGCCCAGACGAGGGCCACGAGCCCTGCGGCCCCCAGCGTTGGTATCCGTGCGGCATTCATGGCCCCCCTCTCGACGCTACCTCGCCAGGCCGGGCTTCCCAAGGCGCACCCGAGCCCGCGCCGAGGCTGGGCCTGCCCTGGGTCCCGGGCGGCCAGGCCCTGGAGGCGGCGCGGACGGCGGACGTCGTCCCACAGCCTCTCTGCGGGCCGGCGATCACCCTGGGGCGCCTAGCAGGATGCTGAAAAACCTGCTTTTTCGCAGGCTGCTCAAAAAGGCCCAGGTGCAAGGCGCCGCGCGAGGCGAGGCGCGAGGCGTACTTGGGCCGTACGTCGCAGCGCCGCGCGAGTGCGCCAACGCCGCAGATGGGCCTTTTTCAGCAGCCTGCTATCCTCCCCCGTCCTCAACGAGCCCCAGGACCGTCCCCACCTCCACGGTCTGGCCGGCGGGGACGCGGATCTCGCGCACCACACCCGCGACCTCTGACTCGATCAGGAACGAGGTCTTCTCGCTCTCGACTTCCACCAGGGGAGCGCCAGGCTCCACCCGGTCCCCCACGGCGACGTGCCACCGGGCCACGTCCGCCTCGGTGGCCGCCATCCCCAGCTTTGGCGTCCGGATCTCCCACATGGTTCAGGCCAGCCGGGCCGGCTGCCGGCACACCTGCCGCACGGCCTCCATCAAGCGCTCGGCGGACGGCAGGACGAAGGCCTCGATGAGGGGGCTGAAGGGCACCGGGACGTCGGCGCGGGTGATGCGCCGGATGGGCGCCTTGAGCGCGTCGAAGGCCTCGTCCGCGAACAGCGCGGCCAGCTCCGCGGCCAGGCCGCAGGTCCGATTGGCATCGTCGTAGAGCACCACCCGGCCCGTCTTCCGCACCGAGGCCAGAAGGCCCGCGCGATCCAGGGGGAGGAGGCTTCTGGGATCCACCACCTCGGCCGAGATCCCTTCCTTCGCCAGCGCCTCCGCGGCCTTGAGGGCCTCGGGGACCAGGGGGCCGACGGCGACGATGGTCACATCCTCCCCCGGCCGCTTGACATCGGCCTGGCCCAGGGGGATCAGATGCTCCCCCTCGGGAACGGGGCCCCGGCCGGCGAGCAGCCCGGCCGGGGCGAAGACCATCACCGGGTCGTCCTCCCGGATGGCCGTCTTCAAGAGGCCCTTGGCATCGGCGGGCGTGGACGGCATCACGACCTTCATGCCCATGTGCAGGAACAGGGGATAGAGATGGTCGGAGTGCTGGCCGGCCAGGCCCCGGCGGGCCCCCGAGGCCGGCACCAGGTAGGTCACCGGCACCTTCCCCTGGCCGCCCATCATGTAGCGCAGCTTCTGGGCCTGGTCCACGAGCTGATCGAACGCCACCAGGAGGAGGGTATTGATCTGATACTCCACCACGGGGCGCAGCGTGCCCGACATGGCCGCGCCGGTAGCCACCCCGGTGAAGCCCGCCTCGGAGATCGGACAGTCGTACACGCGGTCAGGGCCGAACTCCTCCACCAGGCCCTTGCTGAAGCCCCGCACGCTCCGGCGCACATCCTCGCCCAGGTAGATGATGGAGGGGTCCCGCCGCATCTCCTCCTTGAACGCTTCGTTCATGGCCTCCAGGTAACGGAGCTGTCGCATGGTTACCACCCCCGCGCCGGCGTGTTCGCATAGGTGACCGCGTACATCCCCTCCAGGGCCTCGTCGGCCTTGGGGAACGGGCTCTGGCGGGAGTAGGCGATGGCCTCGTCCAGGGCCGCCTCCACCTCCCGGTCGATGGCGTCCTTCCCCTCGGCCGAGAGGACGCCCATGGCCTGCAGGCGCGCCGGAAAGGTGAGGAGCGGGTCCTTGGCCCTCCAGGCGTCCATCTCTTCCTGGGAGCGGTACTTGAGGCCGAGGGCGTGTTCGGTGGTGAAGTGCCCGGAGTAGCGGTAGGTCACGCACTCCAGGAGCGAGGGTCCCTCGCCGGCGCGGGCGCGCGCCACGGCCCGGCGGGCGCCCTCGTGCACCGCCATGGCGTCCATGCCGTCCACCTGCTCGCCGGGGATCCCGTAGGCGGCCGCGCGATCGACGATGCGCGGGATGGCGAGCATGTCGCGGATGGAGGCGGTGATGGCGTAGCTGTTGTTCTCGCATACGAAGACGGCGGGAAGCCTCCAGATGGCGGCCAGGTTCATCGCCTCGTGGACGACACCCTGGTTGATGGCGCCGTCGCCGAAGAAGCTCACCACCACGCCGCCGCGGCCCTCCCGCTTGGCCGCCAGGGCGGCCCCGCAGGCGATGGGCGTGCCGGCGCCGACGAGGCCATTGGCGCCGTAGATGCCCAGGGCCAGATCGGCGATGTGCATGGACCCCCCGCGGCCCCGGTTGTAGCCATCCGCGCGGCCGAACAGCTCGGCCATCACCCGGCGCGGGTCGCCGCCCTTGGCCAGGATGTGGCCGTGGCCGCGGTGCGTGCTGGTGATGCCGTCCGAGGCGCGCAGGGCCGCGCACACGCCGGCCGCCACCGCCTCCTGCCCGACGTACTCGTGGGTGGTGCCGGGGATCTCATTGGCGTTGACCATCTCCACCACTTTGTTCTCGAAGCGGCGGATGAGCCGCATGCAGCGGTACATCGCGACGAGCTGGTCCCGGCTTACATCCGTCATGCGCCTTCCCCCCTTTGCAGGCTGCTGAAAAACTCTCTTTCCGGCAGGCTGCTCAAAAAGGTCCAGATGCAAGGCGGCGCGCGATGCGCGGGGTACCCACGTGAGTGGGTCGGAGGCGTACTTGGTCCGTACGTCGCAGCGCCGTGCGAGCGCGCAAACGCCCCACCCGCTGCCGTCGAGGCAGCGGGGGGATATGCTGGGCCTTTTTCAGCAGCCTGCTGGGCCGCGGGCGGTCACCGCCCCTCCATGAGCCACTGGCGGTACCATTCCGCCGCCTCCTTCGCCGCGATCTCCAAGTGCGAGAGGTTGCTGTACATGCTCATGTGGGTGCTCTGGCGCTGGACGAAGAGCTTCTTCTTGCTGGTGGCGATCTCGCTGAAGGCGGGGACCTCCCGCTCCCACATCGTCAGGTCGTCCCCCTCGGCCACGATCATGAGGGTCGGGGTGTCCAGGATCCGCGAGAGGAAGGGGCGCACGTCGTAGGCCCAGACGTGCTCGACGGATTGGATGGTGCTGAAGTGCTCGTGCCGGGGGGCGGCGGTCTCCTTGATCTTCATGAAGACGGGCTTGGTCTCGGGATGCGGCCAGGTAACGACCTCCCTCTTGGGATCCCCGGAGTGCGGGATGGTGCCGTGCTTGCCGGTGAGGTACCGGTTGCGCCGCTCCTGGTTGACGAGGGCCGTCAGCTCGCGGAAGCCCACCGAGCCGTGGGCGCGCATCGAATTGTACCACCCTTCG
>DASPOZ010000176.1:0-2183 GCA_035625755.1 Candidatus Sulfotelmatobacter sp. | reverse complement strand
GCAGGTCGTACCCGTCCCCGAGGAGGTGGGGCGCGAAGGATGCCTCAAGGTGTCGCAGGAAGCGGACACGGCGCGGGCGGCGCTCAATCGACCTTGAGGACGGCGCCTTTGCTGCCGGACGTGACCATCCGGGCGTAGCGGGCCAGCCAGCCCGTGAGCTTCCGTTCGGGGGGGCGCCAGGCGGCGCGGCGGGCCTTCAGCTCGGCCTCGGGCAGGTCCACCTCCAGGAGGCGCTTGGCGATGTCCACGCGGATGCGGTCGCCGGCGCGCAAGAGGGCGATGGGGCCGCCCTCGGCCGCCTCGGGGGAGACGTGGCCGATGCAGCCGCCCCGCGTGGCGCCGGAGAACCGGCCGTCGGTGATGAGGGTGCACTTGTCGCCCAGGCCCATCCCGCTCATGGCCGCCGTGGGCGAAAGCATCTCCTGCATCCCGGGGCCGCCCCGCGGGCCCTCGTAGCGGATCACCACCACGTCCCCGGCCTTCACCTTCCCGGCCAAGATGCCGGCCATGGCCTCGTCCTGCGACTCGAAGATCACGGCCGGCCCTTCATGACGCATCAGGTGGGGCTGCACGGCGGCCGTCTTCACCACGGCGCCCTCCGGGGCCAGGTTGCCAAAGAGGATGGCCAGGCCGCCCTGCTGGCTGTAGGGGTTCTCCAGGGTGCGGATCACGTCCCGGTCGGACGCCTCGCGGGCCGCGGCCAGGTTCTCGCCCAGCGTCTTCAGGGTGACGCTCCTCGCGCCCAACTGCAGCACGTCGCCCTTGCGGGCCAGCTCCTTCAGGATGGCGTAGACGCCGCCCGCCCGGTCCACGTCCTCCACGTGGTAGGGGCCGGAGGGGGCCACCTTGCAGAGGTACGGCACCCGGTCGGCGAGTTGGTTGATGCGGTCCAGGTCGTAGGGGATGCCGGCCTCCTGGGCGATGGCCAGGGTGTGCAGCACCGTGTTGGTGGAGCCCCCCATGGCCATGTCCAGGCAGAAGGCGTTGTC
Organism: Candidatus Sulfotelmatobacter sp.; assembly: GCA_035625755.1. Classification (GTDB taxonomy): domain Bacteria; phylum Methylomirabilota; class Methylomirabilia; order Methylomirabilales; family DASPOZ01; genus DASPOZ01. Next base: position 1,194 of record DASPOZ010000176.1, on the reverse strand, counting down.
GATGGCCTGGCGCGTCACGATGTCGCGCGGCTTCAGGTCGGCCGCGATGAGATCGAGGATCTGCCGCCCGGCCCGCCGCGCCAGTTCCTTGCGGCGCGGGTCCACGGCCAGGATGGTGCCGTTGCCGGGCAGGGCCATCCCCAGGGCCTCGTTGAGGCAGTTCATGGAGTTGGCCGTGAACATCCCCGAGCAGGACCCGCAGGTGGGGCAGCCGGCCCGCTCCAGCTCCAGCAGCCGCTCGTCGCTGATGGTCCCCGCCTTGCGGGCCCCCACCCCCTCGAAGACGTGGGCCAGGTCCACGATGCTGCCGTCCTTGAGCCTCCCGGCCGCCATGGGGCCGCCGCTCACGAAGACGGCGGGGATGTTCACCCGCACGGCCGCCATCAGCATGCCGGGGGTGATCTTGTCGCAGTTGCTGATGCAGACCAGCCCGTCGAACCAGTGGGCCTGGGCCATGGCCTCCACGGAATCGGCGATGAGCTCGCGGCTCGGGAGCGAGTGCTTCATGCCGATGTGGCCCATGGCGATCCCGTCGTCCACCCCGATGGTGTTGAACTCGAAGGGCACGCCCCCGGCCTGCCAGATGGCCTCCTTCACGATCTTGCCGAACTCCTGCAGGTGCACGTGGCCCGGGATGATGTCCACGTAGGAGTTGGCCACGCCGATGAAGGGCTTGCCGAAGTCCTCCTCCTTCAGGCCGCAGGCCCGCAGGAGGCTGCGGTGGGGCGCCCGCTCGAACCCCTTCTTGATGGTGTCGCTGCGCATGGGTTCTCCTTCCTTCCGGGGGACGGCATCCCGGCCGCCCGGGGATCGCTTGCACCACGCAATGCTATCAAGCCGGGCGGCGACAGGCAACCACCGGGAAGGTACGGGCGGCCCCCCTCAGCAGGCTGCTGAAAAACTCTCTCTTGTCCAGGCTGCTCAAAAAGGTCGAGATGCAAGGCGGCGAGCGAGGCCGGGGTACCCACCGGAGGTGGGTCGGAGGCGTACGCCGGGTACGCCGCAGCGAGCGCGCGAGCGCGCCGACGCCCCGCCCGCTGCCGCCGAGGCAGCGGGGAGAGATGCTGGGCCTTTTTCAGCAGCCTGTCAGGACTTCCCCGCGGCCGCGGGGAGCGGCGGCCCGGGAGGCATCAGGGCCCGCAGGATCTCCGTGCCTCGCGCCTCGCGCGGGAACACCGCCGCGAAGGCGCAGAG
>DASPOZ010000175.1:0-12463 GCA_035625755.1 Candidatus Sulfotelmatobacter sp. | reverse complement strand
ACCACCGGGAGCTGCACCTGCTCTGCAAGGGCTGCCGGGACCGATACCTGGCCAACCCGTTGAACCTCCCCCTGCCCGAGACGCAGGCATGACATTGTCGATTGACGATTTCCGATTGTCGATTGTGAGGAGCGGTGTGTTGCGCTGCGCCGGACCGCTCGGTCCGGATTCGTCGATCGTCGATCGTCAATCGACAATCGACAATTTCTCTGAAGAATTGGGCTGATGGCAGACGGCGTCCTGGAGGTGGCCCGCCTCACGATGGATCAGTTCCGCGCGCGCGCGGCGGAGGGGCGCTGGCTCATCCTCCCCTCCGGCACCTGCGAGGAGCACGGCCCGCACCTCCCCCTGGGCAGCGATACGCTGGAGGCCGAGTTCCTGGCCCGCGCCGTGGCCGAGCGGGCCGGGGCCCTGGTGGCTCCGGCCCTCGCCTACGGGGCCTGCACCACCACGCGCCACTTCCCCGGCACCATCGATCTGCGCCTGGAGACGGTGGAGGCCCTCGCCCACGACGTGGTCCGGGGCTTCGCCGCCCACGGCTGCCGGAAGATCCTGATCCTGTCCGGCCACGCCGGGAAAGGCCACTTGGTGGCCCTCCGGCAGGCGGCGCTGCGGGCGGTGGAGGCGGTGCCGGGGCTACGCGCGCTGGTCGTGTGCGTCACCGAGGTGCCGCCCCCGGAACGCCCAGGCCCGGACGATCTGGCCTACGATGGCCACGCCGCTGCCTACGAGACCGCCCTGGTCCTGGCGATGGAGGCCTCGCTGGTGCGGCACGACCGCATCCCGTCCGGGGGCGGCCGTCCGGCCTTCCCGCCCTTCGAGGTGCTGGCGCACCCCGAGCGCTACTTCCCGTCGGGCGTCATGGGAGATCCCTCCCGCGCCTCCTCTGAGGCGGGGAAGCGGGCCATGGCCCACCTGGTCGAGCGCATCGCGGCGCTCCTCACGGAGGGGACCCCGGCATGAACCTCAGCGCCCGCCTGCGCTCGATGCTGGAGCGGATCTCGCAGCCCTGGGTCCTGGGGCCCGGCGTGGCCCTGATCATCCTCGTGGCCTCGGCGGCCGGGTTCCTGAAGGTCCTGGAGCTGAAGTGGCTGGACCAGCAGCTCCGCTGGCGCGGCCCCATCGCCCATCGGCGCGACGTGGTGGTGGTGTCCCTCGGCGAGGACACCTTCAGGGAACTCAACAGGCCCTGGCCGTTCCCGCGGGAGGTGATCGCCCAGGCCATCGAGAAGATCGAGGCGGCGAAGCCGCGGGCCGTGGGCCTGGACCTCCTCTACATCGAGCCCAGCGTCTTCGGCCCGGGGGACGACGCGGCCCTGGGCGCCACGCTCCGGAAGTATCCCAACGTGGTCCTGGCGGCCCTCTTCGAGGAGGGGAAGGACGATCCGGTGTACGTGGGATCCGAGACGGTCAGGGGGCAGACCCTGCAGGCCCTGAAGCTGCCCGTGCCCGCCCTGCGCGACGCGCCGTTCGGCTTCGTGAACCTGCTTCACGATGCGGACGGGTTCGTGCGCCGGGCCCCCCTGTGGCGGGACTTCCGCGGCCGGGAGCGGATGGAGACCCTGGCCCGCCAGGTGTTCAACGTGGCCACGCGGGAGGGGGTGCGGGCGCGGCCGCCCGCCGGCCAGGAGATCTTCGTGAACTTTCGGGGCCCGGCCCGGACCTTCGAAACCGTGCCCTTCCACCAGGTGCTCCGGGGCGAGATCGAGCCCTTCATCCTGGCGGGGAAGATCGTGTTCGTGGGGGCCACCAGCCCGGTCCTCCACGACGTGTTCAACACCCCCTTCGCGCCTCAGGACCCCATGCCGGGGGTGGAGATCCAGGCCAACGTCGTGGACAACCTGCTGCGCGGCGACCCCCTGCGCGCGGTGGGGGTGCTGCCGGCACTGGTGCTGGTGGTCCTGGCCGCGCTGCTGGCCACCTTCGTGGCCGTGCGCTTCCCCCCCCTGCGGGCCTTCGCCATCGTGGCGGGCGCGGGCCTGGGCTACGCCTTCGTCTGCTACGGGGCGCTGGCCTGGTTCCGGGTGTGGGTCGAGGAGGTCCGCGTCCAGCTCGCCCTGTTCGGGGCCTACGGGGCCGTGGTGGTCCGGAACTACGTGCAGGAGGAGCGGGCCAAGCGGCGGCTCTCCCGCTTCTTCTCCCCGGCCGTGGTGCAGGACATCCTGAAGCACCAGAACATGCTGCTGAGCCAGCGGCGGAAGATCACCGTCCTCTTCTCGGACATCCGGAACTTCACCACCATCGCGGAGAAGCTGGAGCCCGAGATGGTGGTGAAGGCCCTGCGGCTCTACTTCAATACCATGACCCCCATCGTCTTCCGCAACGGCGGCTCGGTGGACAAGTTCGTGGGCGATGCCATCATGGCCTTCTTCAACGCCCCCACCGAGGACCCCCAGCACGCCGACCACGCGGTGAAGACCGGCGTGGAGATGATCCGGGCCCTGGAGGGGCTGTCCCCCCTCTGGGAGAAGCTGACGGGCCATTCCCTGCACATCGGGGTGGGCATCAACACGGGCGAACCGGTGATCGGCACCATGGGGTCCGACGACCGCCTCGAATACTCCTGTATCGGCGACGCCGTGAACCTGGCGGCGCGCCTGGAGACCCTCACCAAAGAGGTCCAGGCCGACATCGTCATCAGCGAATATACCTACCGGGAGCTGACGGGGCGCTTCGCGATCCGGCCGATCAAAGAGGTGCAGGTCAAAGGGCGCGAGCAGGCGGTTCAGGTGTACGCGGTGGACGCGCGGCTGGGGGCGGACGAGGCGGAGCTGAAGATGCTGGTCGACGCCACATTGCAAACCCTCACCACGACGCCATCCCCCTCCCTCACCGAGCTCGGCTAGCAGGCTGCTGAAAAAGGCCCATCTGCGGCGTTGGCGCGCTTGCGCACTCCCTGCGGCGTACCCGGCGTACGCCTCAGTCGGCGCTTCGCGCGCCGCCTTGCACCTGGGCCTTTTTGAGCAGCCTGCGAAAGAGCGGGTGTTTCAGCATTCGGCTAGCGCAGCACTGGGGGACGGCGGGGGGACATCGGCCCTGTGCGCCATGGGCGCCTTTCGTCGGCACGCGAGAGGGCCCCGAGACGGCGCCCCGTGACCGCCGGCTGAGAGGGACTGCGCCGGATGGGGACGACGGGCGTCTTCTACCACCCCAGCTTCAGCCGCAGGAGCTACCTCACAGTGGGGCGGCGGCTGGCCGATTTCCCCGGTGCCATCGAACCCCTGCTGGCCCGTTCCCACGTCCTCCTGTGCGAGTCCCCCCGCGCCTCCGACGACCTCATCCGTCTCGTTCACGATCCCGGCCTGATCCCCGAGGTGGAGGCGGACCCGCTCTGATCCACGGCCCGCGCCTCCGTGGGGGGCGTGGTGGAGGCGATGCGCCGGGTGGCGGCCGGGGAACTGGCCAACGCCTTCGCCTTCATCGGGGCCGGCGGCCACCACGCGGGGCGGCGCAGCTTCGGCGGGTACTGCTGCTTCAACGACGTGTGCATCGGGATCGCGGCGGCGCGCCGGCTGGGGCTGGCGGCCCGCGTCGCCATCCTGGACACCGATGCCCACCATGGCGACGGGACCCGGGAGATCGTGGAGGACGATCCGGCCATCCTGCACGCCTGCGTGTGCGGCACGGCCTATGCGTCGCGGGACGGGACCAAGCGCGACCTGGCGGTGGCGTGGGATGCCGCCGCCGACCCCGACGCGGCCTACCTGGCGGCGGTCCGCCCCGTCTTCCCGGCCCTCTGCCGGGCCTTCCAGCCCGACCTGGTGGTGTGGTACTTCGGCTTCGACGGCCACCGGGGCGATTACGGGGACATGGGGCTCGGCCCCGCCTGCTTCCGCGGCCTCGCGGATCTGATGGCGGAGGTGGCGGCCGAGGCGGCGGGCGGGCGCCTGGTGGTGGTCCTAGGCGGCGGCTCGCGCACGGACCTGGCCACCGCCCTGATCCCGCCCATCATCGCCCGCCTGGCAGATGCCGCCTAGCAGGCTGCTGAAAAAGGCCCACCATCTTCTCCCCGCTGCCCCGGCGGCAGCGGGTGGGGCGTTGGCGCGCTCGGACAACCTCCCGCCGCCGACGTTGCGGCAGCGGTGGCGCTGCGGCGTACCCGGAGTACGCCTCACTCGGCCCTTCGCGCGCCGCCTTGCATCTGGGCCTTTTTGAGCAGCCTGCGCGAAGCGGGTTCTTGAGCATCCTGTCAGAGCCTATCCCCGAATCCGCTGTGACCCCTGCGGAGCGGGACGCTCCTCCGGGTCCCGCCCGCAGCCGCGAGCACCGAGCCCAACCGGTTTGCAGGGGCCCCCGCTTGCGGGGGAAGGCCTCAAGGAAATATGGGGGTTGCGCAGCGGCGAGGACGGAACCCGGGGGAGCGGCCCTCGGGGCGCCCCTCACTGGGTTGAACGGTCACCAGCACGCGAGAGCCGGGCGGCCTTGGCTTGACGCGCCCGGAAACCGCCTGTAGCCTTGCCGCATGACCGACGCCGGGTTGTTCGCGCTCTTCGGCGGGATGGCGCTCCTGTGGTACGGGATCCGTCTGGCGGGCGAGGGCCTCCAGCGGGCGGCGGGCGGCCGCCTGCGCCAGATCCTGGGCACCATCAGCGCGAACCGCCTGGCCGGCGCCGGGGTGGGGGTGCTGGTCACCGCTCTCCTCCAGTCCTCGGCGGCCACGGTGGGGATGCTGGTGCGCTTCGCCGGCTCCGGGCTGATGACGCTGCCGGAAAGCATGGGCGTGATCCTGGGCGCGGATATCGGCACCACCCTCACCGTGCAGCTCCTGGCCTTCCGCCTGGCGGGAGCATCGCTTCTGCTGGTCGGGCTCGGCGTGGCGCTCCAGTTCGCGGCCCGCCGGAAGCTCTTCCAGTACCTGGGGCAGGCGCTCTTGGGGTTCGGTCTCATCTTCCTGGGGATGCAGGTGATGGCCCAGGGGATGACGCCTCTGCGGGAGAGTGCGCTCTTCCAGCAGGGCCTCCGCGCCCTGGCGGAGCAGACGCTGCTGGGCATCGTGGCATCGGCCCTGTTCACGGGGCTGGTGGCCAGCTCGGCCGCCGTCATCGGCCTGGCCCTGAGCTTCGCGCACCAGGGCCTGCTGCCCCTGGCCGCGGCCATGCCCGTCATCCTGGGGGCCAACATCGGCTCCTGCGCCGCCTCCCTGGCCGCCAGCCTCGGGGGCGAGGCCGAGGCAAAGCGGGTGGCCCTGGCCCACGTCCTGCTGAAGGTGGCCGGGGTGGCCCTCATCCTGCCCGTCCTGGACCGGTTCGTGGCGTTCACGGCCGGCACCAGCGCCGACGGGGCCCGCCAGATCGCCAACGCGCACACGCTCTTCAACGTCGGGATCGCCCTCCTGTTCCTCCCCCTCATCCGGCCCGCCACGTGGATCGTCTCCGCCCTCATCCCGAAAGAGGCGGCGGGAAACGGAACCTTCCGCCCGCGCTACCTGGATGAGCGGTTCCTGGCGACGCCCGCCGTGGCCCTGGGCCAGGCCACGCGGGAGGCCATCCGCATGGCCGACATCGTGGCCGACATGCTCAGGCGCTCCATCGAGACGTTCCGCGGCCAGCAGGTGGAATTGGTCGAGGCCATCGAACGGCAGGACGACCAGGTGGACATCCTGAACCGGGAGATCAAGCGCTACGTCACCCAGCTCTCGCAGCAGAGCATGAGCCCCGAGGAGTCCCGTCGAGAGATCGACCTGCTGTCCTTCAGCAACCATCTGGAGAACCTGGCGGATATCGTGGATCGGAACCTCATGGAGCTGGCCAAGAAGAAGCTGTACGCGGGGGTGGACTTCTCCGAGGCGGGGCAGAAGGAGATCGAGGAACTGCACGGCCGCATCCTCCAGAACCTGGAGACGGCCATCGGCGCCTTCGCCGCCAACGATCCCGCCCTGGCCCGCCGCGTGCTGGACGCCAAGACCGAGATCAGCCAGGTGGAGCGCGGCTTCCGCCAGAGCCATATCCAGCGGCTCCACGAGGGGTTCCGCGAGTCCATCGAGACCAGCGAGATCCACCTGGACGTGCTCGGCAACCTCAAGCGGATCAACTCCCATATCACCGCGGTGGCCTACCTCATCCTCGAGCGGGACTAGTGTCCGGGCGCCAGGGGCCAGGGGATTGTCGATCGTCGATCTGCGATTGACGATTGAGGACCGATCCTTGGCAATCGAAAATCGTGAATTGTCAATCGACAGTGGGGCGGGGGGGCCGGCGGAACTTCCGACGGCCGTGAGGGGTCTAAGTCTAAGGATGCGGCGGGCCGAGGCGCCGGCGACGCCCGCGTCGGCGCCCGACGAGGACCGCGGCCTGGTGGACCGGGCACGGGCGGGGGATGCCGGGGCGTTCGAGGCGCTGGTCCGCCGCTATCAGGCGTGGGTATTCACGCTGGCCCTGCGGATGGTCGGGGACCGGGGGGAGGCCGAGGACGTGGCGCAGGAGGTCTTCCTGAAGGCCTACCGCGGGCTCAAGACGTTCAGGGGGGCGTCCCGCTTTTCCACCTGGCTCTACGCCATCGCCACCCATCACTGCCTGAATCACCTCCAAGCCCGCGCCCGCCGTCCGCGGCCCGCGCGCGGGAGCGGCGCGGCCGCGGGCGCCGCCGGCGAGGACCCCCCGGATCCCGTGGACCGGCTGCCCGACGGGGCGCCCCGGCCTGACGAACTGCTGGAGCGGGCCGACCTGGAACGGACCGTCCAGGCGGAGTTGCAGTGCCTGACGGAGGAGCAGCGCGCCATTCTGGTGCTGCGCGACATCCAGGGCCTGACCTACGAGGTCATCGCCCAGGCCCTCGGGCTGGAGCTGGGGACCGTCCGGTCGCGGTTGCACCGGGCTCGGATGGCGTTGAAGGCGCGGCTGGCGCCGCGCCTTTAGCAGGCTGCTGAAAAAGGCCCATCTGCGGCGTTGGCGCGCTCGCGCACTCCCTGCGGCGTACCCGGCGTACGCCTCAGTCGGCGCCTCGCGCGCCGCCTTGCATCTGGACCTTTTTGAGCAGCCTGACGGAAAAGGGTTTTTCGGCAAGAGGGGAAGGCGAAGGACCCATGACGTGCGAAGAGGCTCGAGCGGCCTTCTCGGACCTGTACGATGGCGCCCTTTCGGGCGCGCCGCTGGCCGTGATGGACCAGCACCTGCAAAGCTGCCCGGCCTGCCGCGCCGAGTGGGATGCATTCCTCGGGACCATGCAGGCCCTGGGCGAGCTGGGGACCGCCGAGCCGTCCCCCGGGTTCGCGGCGCGGGTCCGGCAGCAGATCGAGGCGCCGCCCTGGTGGTCGCGCCTCGTCCGCGCGCTCTTCCTTCCGACCCGCGCCAAGGTGCCCATCCAGGCCCTGGCGTTGGCGCTGGTGGCCTTCACGGCCGTGATGATCTACCAGCTGTCGCCGGAGTTGAGGCGCCAGGCCGAGGTGCCCGCCGTGCCGCAGCCGCCGGCCAAGGCGGCCCCGCCCGCCCAGCCCTCGGCCCCGGCGCCGCAGCCCGCACCGCCCTCCGCCGGAGACACTTCGCGGCGGACTGCGGCCGGGCGCGCGGAGGAGACGGCAGTCACGGACGCCCGGCCTGAGGAGGAGCGCGGCGCCGGGAAGCGTATCGACCTCCGGACGAAGGCGGACTCGCTCCGGTCCGCGCAACGGGAGCAGGGGAGGGCGGTCCCCTCGGCGCCCGGGGTTCCGGCGCCGATGGCGCGCCGCGAGGGGGAGAAGGATCGGGGTGCGCCGGATGCCGCGGGCGCGCCGCCCGGGCCGGTGCCCGCCCCGGGAGAAGCCAAGGAGCTCGGGAAAACGGCGGCGCAGGTGGAGGCGGCAAGGCCGGCCCCGCCGATGCCCGGGGCCCGGGCGAAGGAGCTTGAACCCGGTGTGGCTGGGCGCGGGCCCGGGGAGTCTGCCCCCACCCCGGGCGAGTCCCGGTTCATGGTGTCCCCGAGTCCGGCGCCTTCGGGGCCGCCCGGGCTCGCCGCCCCGGCCCCGCTGAAGGCGCAGGCACCGGCGCCGGAGGCCCAGATCATTTCGGCCCACGCCGGCTCCGCTGACGAGCTGTATTCCACGGGCCTCACGGAGTTCGCCCGCCAGAGCTACGACCAGGCCGCGGAGGCCTTCCGCGCCTTCCTGGCCCAGCATCCGCGAGACGCCCGCGTGCCCGACGCACGCTTCTGGCTCGCCGAATCTTATTTCGGTCAGCGGCGCTACGCGGAGGCCATCGCGGTGTACGAGACCTTGCTTCGCCAGTCCCCGGACAGCCGGCGCATCCCAGCCACCCTGCTGAAGCAGGGCCAGGCGCGCCTAGCCCTGGGCGATCGGGCCGGCTGCCAACTGCTTCAAGACGTCGCCGGCCGCTTCCCGAACACCCGCGAGGCCGCCCAGGCCCGCGAGGCCCTGGCCGCCCTCTGCCCCTGACAGGCTGCTGAAAAAGGCCCAAAATTCCTCCCCGCTGCCTCTCCGGCAGCGGGTGGGGCGTTGGCGCGCTCGCGCACTCCCTGCGGCGTACCCGGCGTACGCCTCCGACCCACCTACGGTGGGTACCCCGGCCTCGCGCGCCGCCTTGCATCTGGACCTTTTTGAGCAGCCTGCGGAAACGCGGGTTTTTCAGCGTTCTGCTGAGGCGCGGTCCGGACAGGCCGCGCCACCCCCTCGAATCCTCGGGCAAGCACCGTTCTTCGCCTATCCCCGTTGCAAGGATTCCGCACGCCTCCGCGCGTCGTCGGCCCCCATGCACCCCAGGGGAACTTTTGCGGGTGCCGTCGGTCTCACCCTCCGAGGACATGGCCGGCGGCCCTGCGGGCCGCGGAGGAGGGACGGACATGCGGAAGGCGATCTGGTTGACCATCGGCCTGTCGGTGGCGCTGACGACGGGCGTCCTGGGCGCGTCGGCGGCGGCCGCCGCGGCGCCGGGGCGGGCCACGGTGACGCGGGAGCAGCAGAGCGATGTGGCCATCACCATCTACAACGGGGATCTGGGCTTGGTGAGGGACGTCCGGGAGCTGGCCCTGGGGCCGGGGACCCACGAGGTGAAGTTCATGGACGTGGCGGCGCAGATCGATCCCACCACGGTGCGCCTGAAATCCCTCACGGATGCGGCCGGCGTGCGCATCCTGGAGCAGAACTACGAGTACGACCTGCTGAACCCGCAGAAGCTGCTGGAGAAGTTCGTGGGAAAGACCATCAAGCTGATGCTCGGGGACGGCACCCTCATCGATGCCGAACTGCTGAGCAACAACGGCGGGCCCATCTATCGGATCAACGGGCAGATCCACCTGGGGCACCAGGGCCGGGTGATCCTGCCGGATATCCCCGGAAACCTGATCCCCAAGCCCACCCTGGTGTGGCTGCTCCAGAACCGCAGCGGGCGGCCCCAGCGCGTGGAGGCCTCGTACCTCACCGGCGGCATCACCTGGAAGGCCGATTACGTGGTGGTGCTGAACGCGCAGGACAGCGGCGGCGACCTCTCCGGCTGGGTGACCATCGATAACCGCAGCGGCGTCACCTACGCCGATGCCGCCCTGAAGTTGGTGGCCGGGGACGTGCACCGGGCCCGGACGCGCCGGGAGATGGCGGAGGTCCTGGCGTATGCCGCCAAGGCCTCCCCCGCCGCCCCGCCACAACAGTTCCAGCAGGAGGCCTTCTTCGAATATCACCTGTATTCACTGGACGGCCGGACGACCATCAAGGACAACCAGATGAAGCAGATCAGCCTGCTGGACGTGAGCGAGATCCCCATCAAGAAGGAGTTCAGGTTCACCGGCGCTCAGCAGTACTACCGCGGCCAGTTGGGCGCCCCGATCTCCAACCAGAAGGTGGGCGTGTTCCTGGAGATCGCCAACCAGGAGCGGCATCGCCTGGGTATCCCCCTGCCCAAGGGGACCGTACGCGTCTACAAGGCCGCGGCGGACAGGAGCTTGCAGTTCATCGGCGAGGACACCATCGACCATACGCCCAAGGGCGAGAAGATCACGATCAAGATGGGCGAGGCCTTCGACGTGGTGGGCGAGCGGACGCAGCGCGACTGGCGGAAGATCGCCTCGAACGTGTATGAGACCGAGTGGGACGTCCAGCTGCGGAACCACAAGCCGGAGGACGTGGGGGTGACCATCATCGAACCGGTCCCGGGGGATTGGGACGTGGTGAAGACCAGCCACCCCTACGAGAAGGTCGACGCGCACACCCTCCGGTACGTGGTGCAGGTACCCAAGGATGGGAAGGTGACCGTAAACTATCGCGTGCGCATGCGCTGGTGATTTCCCCTGCCGAACCCGAACGGCCCGGGTCGATGGAGTGGATGCCAATCAGGTCGCTGTCATCTGGGTCCGCGGCGGGGTTCCTGCTTCTGTCGTCAGACCCGACAGCAAACGATCTTTCCGACACGTCGGATGGGGAGGGAAATGAGCGCCTTCCCCAGTCCCCGTCGGTGGCCGGAAGGCCGTCCCGGCGTCAGCCCTCGGCCTTGGGGCCGAGCCCCGGCATCGTCATACTCCAGGGATCCAGCAGCTCCTCGAGCTTGGCCTCGGGCAGCACCTTTTCCTCCAGCGCCACCTGGCGCACCGTCTTGCCCGTCTCGTAGGCCTTCTTGGCGATGCGGGCCGCGGCGTCGTACCCGATGGCGGGGGCCAGGGCGGTGCACATGGCCAGGCTCCCCTCGATGGTGCCGGCGCAGCGCGCCTCGTCGGCCTGGATGCCGGCCACGCAGCGCTCGGCAAAGTTCTCGGCGGCGCGGGCCAGCAGGTGGACGGACTCCAGGAGGTTGCGGGCCATGAGCGGCATCATCAGGTTCAGCTCGAAGGTGCCGCCCAGGCCGCCCAAGGTGATGGCGGCGTCGTTCCCGATGACCTGGGCGCAGGCCATGATGAGGGCCTCGGCGATCACCGGATTCACCTTGCCGGGCATGATGGAGGAGCCCGGCTGCACGGCCGGCAGGACGATCTCCCCCAGGCCGCAGCGCGGCCCCGAGCCCAGCCAGCGGATGTCGTTGGCGATCTTGGTGAGGCCGACGGCCACGGTCTTCAGGGCGCCGCTGGCCTCCACCACGGCGTCCATGGCACCCTGGCGCTCGAAGTGGTGCACGCCCTCGAAGATGCTGAGGCCGGTGAGCTTGGAAAGCTCCCAGCACGCACGGCGCGCGAACTCCGGGTGGCTGTTGATCCCGGTCCCCACGGCGGTCCCCCCGAGGGCCACCTCTCCCAGCGGCCGGTAGGTGGCCCACACGCGGCGGATCCCCAGCTCCACCTGGCGGGCGTAGCCGCCGAATTCCTGGCCCAGGCGCACGGGCGTGGCGTCCTGCAGGTGGGTGCGGCCGATCTTCACGACCTTGTCGAAGGCGGCGGCCCGCTCCTGCAGGGCCTTGTGCAGCTTGCGCAGGGCCGGGACCAGTTCCTTGTCGATCCCCTCCAGGGCGGCCACGTGGATGGCGGTGGGGATCACATCGTTGCTGGACTGGCACATGTTGACGTGGTCGTTGGGGTGCGCCAGCCTGCTGCCCCGGGCCCCGCCCAGCAGCTCCGTGGCCCGGTTGGCGATGACCTCGTTGGCGTTCATGTTGGTGGAGGTGCCGGACCCCGTCTGAAAGATGTCCAGCGGAAAGTGCTCGTCCAGCGCGCCGTCCATCACCTCCCGGGCGGCATCCCGGATGGCGCCGGCCAGCTTGGCATCCAGCAGGCCCAGGGCCTCGTTCACGGTGGCCGCGCAGAACTTGATGGCCCCCATGGCCCGGATGAAGCCTCGGGGGAAGCGCTGGCCGCTGATGGGAAAGTTCTCCACGGCGCGGGCCGTGGAGGCCCCGTAGTAGGCGTCGGCGGGGACCCGCATCTCGCCCATGGAGTCCTTCTCGATCCGGTAGCCCTCCTGGGACATGGCCGTACCCTCCGTCCGGACGGTCGCATCGGCGACGCGCACGGCCTCCTCCAGGAGGTATTCGATGTAGGTCAGGATCTGCGCCCGCGCGGCATCCGGCATGTCCGTGAATTCGATGCCGCAGCCGTGCTCCTCCGTGCCTCCCTGCCAGCGGACGCAGCCGGGCGTCTGGACCGGGTCCGCCTCGCCGGGGAGCTGGAATTCCACGATGACCACGGTCCCGGGGGGCGGGGCATCTTCCGCCTGCAGGCCGAGCCCGCTCTCGCACACGTTCATGGCCCGGGCCGGCCGCGCGTCGCCGTTGGGCCGGTAGCCGACCGTGGTATCCAGCGGCACGCGGGTCCACCGGCGACGCTCGTTTTCCGGAGGGAAAGGGTCTCGCTGTGCCACGCGCGTCTCCCCGTACGCCCTCGGGGCGCTTCGCAGCTTCCCAGAAGGCTCTCTATCTTGCAGGCCGCTCAAAAAGGCCCAGATGCAAGGCGGCGCCCGATGCGCCGAGCGAGGCGTACTCCGAGTACGTCGCAGCGAGTGCGCGAGGGCGCCAACGTCCCACCCGCTGCTAGACAGGCTGCCCAAAAAGGCCCAGATGCAAGGCGGCGCGCGATGCGCCGAGTGAGGCGTACTCCGGGTACGCCGCAGCGAGTGCGCGAG
>DASPOZ010000174.1:0-9608 GCA_035625755.1 Candidatus Sulfotelmatobacter sp. | reverse complement strand
TGACCTCCTCGGACTTGAAGATGGAGTTGATCGAGACCGCTATGGCGCCCGCCTTCAGCGCCGCGACGTAACAGACGGCGAAGTTCGGGATGTTCGGTAGATAGAGCGCGACGCGATCGCCCCGCCGCACGCCGTGCGCCTTCATGGCGTTGGCCAGACGGTTGGCGCGGAGGTTCAGTTCGCGGTAGGAAAGCTCGCTCCCCTCGAAGAGGATCGCCGGGCGGTCGGGAAAGAACCGCGCCCCGCGTTCGACGTGCTGGGCGATGTTCATATGGGGCCTCGCGCACGGTGGCGAGTTGGGGGTTGGCGGCCTTCCGATCCGACCGATGGAGCAGGGGCCGCGTCAGGGGAGTAACGCTTATCACAGGCCCTCGCGGCGGGTCAATGCGGGAGGGGTCCTCACCGCAGGGGGTGCCAGATGGGGCCGGGGATGGGCCGGGCAGGCGGGCCGGAGAAGGGCGGTCTCCCGGGGACGGGCGCGCTGGGGCGATTGCGCGGGCCACCGCAGTCGGGATATGGTGCCGGTGCTTCCCGTCCGGTCATGAGGCGGCGAACGGGGGACGGGGGCGCGAAAGGTGGGGTCTGCGGAGATGGGAGAGCGGCTGCGCCTGGACGACGCAGAACTGGAGGTGCTGCAACGGATCCAGCGCAGGGTGCTCTGGCTGGGCACCTACATGGTGCACCACGCGAACTTCCTCCGCCCGAACCCCGACGGGACGAAGGTGGGCGGGCACCAGGCGTCGTCCGCCTCCGCGGTCACCCTCTTGACGGCGCTCTACTTCAAGGCCCTCCGACCCGGGGACGTGGTGGCCGTGAAGCCGCACGCCGCCCCGGCGTTCTACGCCATCCAATATCTGCGGGGGCGGCTGGACGCGGCGGCCCTCCAGGATCTGCGCACCCTCGGGAAGCTCCAGGCCTATCCGAGCCGCCGGAAGAACCCCGAGGTGGTGGACCTCACCACGGGATCCATGGGTTTGGGCGCCGTGCAGGCCACCTTCGGGGCGCTGGCCACGCGCTATCTGGCGGACCACTTCGGCACGGCCACGCCGGAGCGGTTCATCGTGATGGTGGGGGACGCCGAGCTGGACGAGGGGAACGTGTACGAGGCGCTCCTCGAGGATGCGCTGGCCTGCCTCGGCAGCGTGGTCTGGATCGTGGACGTGAACCGCCAGAGCCTGGACCGCGTGATCCCCGAGGGCCGCCTGCGCCAGATCATGGAGGCCTTCCGCGCCGCCGGCTGGGGTGTGCAGGAGCTGCGCCACGGCGCCCGCCGGCACGCGCTCTTCGCGCGGCCCGAGGGCGGCCGGCTGCGGGCCCGCCTGGAGGCGATGTCCGCCGCCGAGTATCAGGGCCTCCTGCGGTCCGCGCCGGGGGCCGTGCGGAAGGCCCTGGCCGCCGGACCGGGCGGGAAGATCGACGGCGCCGTCGACGAGCTGCTGTCGGACATTCCCGACGCGGTGCTGACGGACCTGCTGGGCGACCTGGGGGGCCACGATTTCAGGGCGATCCTCGAG
Organism: Candidatus Sulfotelmatobacter sp.; assembly: GCA_035625755.1. GTDB lineage: Bacteria > Methylomirabilota > Methylomirabilia > Methylomirabilales > DASPOZ01 > DASPOZ01. The sequence goes on along the minus strand of DASPOZ010000174.1, from coordinate 8,094 downwards.
GCCCTGGACGAGGCCGCGCGGGAGAAGGACCGCCCGTGCGCCGTCTTCGCCCACACCATCAAGGGGTGGGGTCTGCCGCTGGCCGCCGACCCCATGAACCACTCGATGCTCCTGAGCCCCGAGCAGATCGGGGAGCTGCGCGCTGCGCTGGGCATCGCGCCCGGGGAGGAGTGGGCGGGCTTCCCGGCGGACGGCCCCGAGGCGGCGTACGCCCGCGGCCTCCCCCCGCTGTTTTCGCCGCCCAGGCCCAGCGCCGCGGCCCCTCAGATCCCGGACCGCCTGGACCTGGTCCATGGGGAGGTCACCTCCACGCAGGAGGCCTTCGGCCGGGCCCTGAGCGCCCTGGGGCGGCTGCCGGTGGCGGGCCGGATCGTGACCGTCTCGGCCGACGTGGCGGTGACCACCCACCTGGCCGGTTGGATCAACCGGAAGGGCGTCTACTCCCCGCGGGCTCGCCCCGACGGTTTCGCCGGGATCCCGCAGGCGGTCCGCTGGCTGGAATCGCCCGAGGGGCAGCACATCGAGCTCGGGATCGCCGAACACAACCTCTTTCTCCTACTGGGCGCCCTGGGGCTCACCCACGAGCTGTCCGGCGAAATGCTGCTGCCCATCGGCACGCTCTACGATCCCTTCTTAGCCCGCGGGCTCGATGCCCTGGCGCACGCCCTGTATGCCGGCGGGCGATTCATCGTGGTGGCCACCCCGTCCGGCATCAGCCTGTCGCCCGAGGGCGGAGCGCACCAGTCGGTCTTCACGCCCGGGATCGGCATCGGGCTGCCGGGCATCGTGTACTACGATCCGCCCTTCGCGCAAGAGGTGGAATGGATCCTGCTGGAGGGCCTGCGGGGCCTCACGGACCGGGCGGGGGGCGCGAGCCTCTACCTGCGCCTCTCCACGAAGCCGATCGCCCAGCGCATGGCGCCGCCCGCGGACGCGGATCAGCGCCGACGCGTCCTGCGGGGCGCCTACCGGCTGGTGGACGCCCGGGGGGAGCCCGGGTACGATCCCGAGGTGAATGCGGTGCAGATCTTCGCCGCCGGGGCGATGGTGCCCGAGGCCGTGGAGGCCGCCCGCGCGCTGCGGGAGCGGGGCGTGTTCGCCAACGTGTTCGCGGTGACGAGCCCCGACCTCCTGTACCGTGACGCCAGAGGCTCGGCCGCCTACCTGCGCGAGCTGATGGGCGCCCGGGACCAGTATGTACCGGTGGTCTCCGTGCTGGACGGCCACTCCCACACGCTGGCCTTCATCGGCGGTGCCCTCGGCGTCCCGCAGGTCCCGCTGGGGGTGGACGCCTTCGGCCAGTCCGGCGCGCGCCGCGACCTCTACCGGCACTACGGCATCGACGCTGACGCCATTGCGGCCGCCGCCCTGGCTGCGATCAGTCGCTAACCCGCATGATTCCTGATACGGACCTCAACGTCCCAGGCGCCCCCTCACGCTGCCCCTCTCCCCCTCCGGGGACGAGGGATATGGAAAAGGGTCCTCTCCCTCGCTGAGGGAGGGGGGATGGGTAAGGGTGTCAGGCGGCTTCACGAATAATGGAGGCTAAGGCCACGCGCCCACAGTTCAACTTGGCGTCCTTGGCGGTTACAGGAGCTTTCTCATGGACCGGATCCTGGAACTCGAGGTGATGGACGATCCCGCCCAGGCAGTGGCCTACGCGCGGGCGGACTTCGCGGAGGTGAACCAGGCCTTCGTGGACCGGTTCCGTGCGGCGTTTCCGGAGTTCGCGGCGGGCCGGCTGGTGGATCTGGGGTGCGGCCCGGCGGATATCCCGATCCGCCTGGCCCGCGCCCTGCCGGCGGTGCACGTCACCGGCGTGGACGCCTCGAAGCCGATGCTGGAGTTGGCGCGAGAGGCGGTAGCGGCCGCCGGCCTGGCGGCGCGCATCTTCCTGGTGGAGGGGCGCCTGCCGGGGCTTCCCCTGCCCGCGGGCGGCTTCGACGCGGTGGTCTGCAACAGCCTGGTCCATCAACTGCCGGACCCCGCGCCCTTCTGGCAGGAGGTGCGGCGCCTCGGGCGCCATGCCGCCGCCGTCCTCGTGGTGGACCTCTTCCGGCCCGACACCCCTGCGGCCGCCCGCGCCATCGTCGAGAGGTACTCCGGAGGGGAAGACCCGATCATGAAGCGCGACTTCTACAACTCCCTCTGCGCCGCCTTCACGCCGCACGAGGTCGCGGGGCAGTTGCGCGCCGCCGGCCTCGCCCACCTGAAGGCAGAAGTCATCAGCGACCGCCACTGGGCCGTCTCCGGCCGCCTCTGACCATTCGCTTGGCCTGCCCGATCAGTGGACGCGCTTGGCCTGATCGGCCCAGGAGCGTTCGCGGACCTCGCGTTTGAGGATCTTGCCGGTGCCGCCCTGGGGGAGGGCGGGCACGAAGTCCACCGAGCGGCGGGCCTTGACGGCCGGAATTCTGGCTGTTATTCTGGTCATGATGCCACGTGCCGGAGGAGCGGCCATGCCAACCATCGATCGGTTCGTGCCCATCACCCAGGCCAAGGACCGCCTGCTGGACCTCGCCCGCGAGGTGGAGCGGGACGACGACGTTGTCGCCATCACCCGGAATGGCATCCCGGCAGCCATCCTCCTGAGCCCCGCCAAGTTCGAGGGCCTCCTGGAGACGCTGGAGATCCTTGCCGATGCCAGGACCTTGCGGGCGCTGCGACGCTCGCTCCGAGAGGCCGCAGCCGGCAAGTGGCTGCGTGAGGCGGATGTCTTCGGCCCCGAATGAGGCCACATCAGATCCGCTACACCCCCCGCGCCGCCGAATCCATCCGCCACCTCCACCCGGACATCAAGCGGGCAGTCCGCGAGGCGATCCGGGGCCTCGCCACAGATCCCCTCCGCGGCCGCCCCCTCGCTTTGGAGCTGGCCGGCTTCCGTTCCCTCCGAGTCTCGCGTTACCGCGTCATCTATCGGATCGGAGACCGGGCGGTAGAGGTCCACCTCGTCGGCCCCCGCAGGGACATCTATGAAACGTTCCTGCGGCTCCTCCATCGTGCCCCACGCGCCTGAGATGTTCGGCACGGGAGGGTCCGAGGCCCCTCATCGCTGCCTCCCGCCAGCGGCCCCGCCTTTTCTTTCAGGCGTTCCCTCGCCAGCGGGGGTGCCGGCCCTGCGGAGGGACCGGTGCCCGCCGCCGCCGGCGGGACCCGGAGGCGACCCCCGGAAGGTTTTTTCCAGACCGTCTCAGTGGACGCGCTTGGCCTGACTGGCCCAGTAGCGTTCACGGACCTCGCGCTTGAGGATCTTGCCGGTGCCGCCCTTGGGGAGGGCGGGCACGAAGTCCACCGAGCGGGGCGCCTTGAAGCGGGCGAGGCGCTCGCGGCAGTAGGCAAGGATCTCGTCCTCGCTGGCCGCCGCCCCCTCGCGGATCACCACCACGGCCTTGGGCACCTCGCCCCACTGCTCGTCCGGCACGGAAACCACCACGCTCTCCAGCACGGCCGGGTGGGTGAAGAGGACGTTCTCGATCTCGATGGAGGAGATGTTCTCGCCGCCGCTGATGATGACGTCCTTCTTGCGGTCCACGATCAGGACGTAGCGCTCGGCGTCCCACACGGCCATGTCCCCGGTGTGGAACCAGCCGTCCCGGATCACGCGGGCCGTCTCCTCGGGCTGGTTCCAGTAGCCGGCCATGACCGCGTCACCGCGCACCACGATCTCGCCGATGGTCTTCTCGTCCTGCGGCACGTCGCGCCCTTGCTCGTCCACCACGCGCAGCTCCACGCCGGGCACCTCCTGCCCGGTGGTGGCCAGGCGGCGGTAGCGCGCCTCGCCCGTCTCGGGCCGGTGGGCCTGGGGGACGGCCATGGTGAGTATCGGGGTGGTCTCCGAGAGGCCGTAGCCGGTGTGGCAGAGGCAGCCGAGGCGCTCCTCCAGCCGCTGGAAGAGCGCCGGGGCGCCCGGCGAGCCGCCCACCACGATGCGCCGGAGGCTCGCCAGGTCGAACCGTTCGAGCCCCGGGGTGTTCAGCAGGGCGTTGGCCATGGTGGGCACCAGGAAGAACCGGGTGGCCCGCTCCCGCTGCACCACGGCGCAGAGGTCCGACGGATCGAACCGGCGGAGCATGACGTGGGTTCCCCCCACCATGGTGAGGAACTGGGGGGTCCCCCAACCGTTCACGTGGAACAAGGGGATGGTGTGCACCTGGATGTCGGCATCGGTGTACTGGAGGGAGAGGGCCGCGTTGAAGGCGTGCAGATAGAGGTTCCGGTGCGTGAGCATCACGCCTTTGGGGCTGCCGGTGGTGCCGCTGGTGTAGAAGAGTTCGGCCACCGCATCCTCGCCGACGGGGGGGGCGGCGGGAGGCGGGGCGGCGGCCTCGCGGGCGATCAGCGTCTCGTAGTTCCCGTCGGCCTCGGCCGGGCCGGCGGCCTCGTCGGCCAGCAGGATGACGCGACGGACGGTCTTCAGCTCGCCACGGATCTGGCGCCACACGGGCAGGAAGTCGGGCTCCACGAACAGGGCGCCGGCGCCGGCATCGTTGAGGATGAACACGAAGTCGGCCGGGGCCAGCCGGACGTTCAGCGGCAACAGGATGGCCCCGATCTGCACGACCCCGTAATAGGCCTCCAGGAGCCGGTGGCAGTTGAGGCTGAAGAAGGCCACCCGGTCGCCGGGCCCGATGCCGAGGCGGAGCAGCGCCGCCGAGAGCCGGTCCGCCCGCCCGGCGAACTCCCGGTAGGTGAAGCGGCCGTCGCCGCACACCACGCCGACCTTGTTGGGAAACAGTCGGGCGGCGCGTTCCTTGAATCGCAGCGGACTCAGCGGCAAATTCATGGCTCCCCCCCGGCGGCCCGCGCTCTCCGTTCCATCACATCGCCTCTTCGGTGGGCCGTGGGGCTTGCAGTATCACAGCGGCGCGGGTGCGTCAACCAGCGGGCCGGCAGGCCGCTGAAAAAGGCCCGCCATTCCTCCCCGCCGCCTCGGCGGCAGCGGGTGGGGCGTTGGCGCGCTGGGGCGGCGCTGCGACGTACGACCCAAGTACGCCTCGCGCCTCGCTGCGCACGCCGCCTTGCATCTGGCCCTTTTGAGCAGCCTGCGGATAAGAACGGGTTTCTCAGCAAACTGCGAGGACGGGCGCCCGCTGAAACGCGAGAGCCTGCGCGGGGCATCGGCGTGCACACCGCGCAGGCTCGGGCAATCCGGCTTTCCGATCGGGCGGCCGGCGGCTTATCGGGCGTCGAACACGGTGGCCGGCTTCAGGATCGGCTCGTATCCGTGAGGGATCGGGAGAAAGAACGTGCCGACCTCCAGGCCGCCCACCGCGGTGCGGGCCACACCCAGGGCCACGCCCTTGAGGAGCCCGCCGATCAGGCCTGGAGGCCCTGCTTCCTGGACGCCGAGGGCGGTCTCCTTCGGGACCTCCACCCAGCCGGTGGTAATGTTCACCACGCCGCGGGCCAGCTTCTCGCCCGGGTTCCCGACGTGGTCGGGCCCCTCTGCGGCGAAGGCCGGAGCCGCCGTGAGGGCGGCGGTGAGGACGGCGAGACCGACGATGATCTGCTTGCGCTCCATAGCTTGTTCCTCCTTGGCCGGCCGCCCGTCGGGGCGGCGACCGGAATGGCCCGGATCGCCGGGCCGGCATGACCTGCGGCCGCGCCCTCAGAGAAGGAGCAACAGAGATGCCAGAGAGGATCGCCCCGGGCGAGCGCCGGTTCCTGACGCATACGGCGCTGCAACCCTCGGGATTTGCCGGGGAGGCCACAAGAGCAAGGGGGTGGCTCCAGGACGCCGAGCGGCGAATGTGCCGAACATGCGTACGAGCCGCCTAACCGCTTAGGCACTGAGCCGTCCGCCGCCGGCCCGGCGCGCCGGGCCGCGGTGAGGCACCCTCCGTCATTGTGACCCCATGGGGCGGGAGAGACGTGGTGAGCGGGGGGAGGCCCGGCGGCGGGTTGCGCGGCGGGCCCCAGGGTGTTACATAGAGAGCGGATCCCCGTACCTCGTCGCGTGTTCCCCCCGGCCGTCAACCGTAGTGAACGCATTGCGGTCAGGATAGCGTAGACCCATGTCCAGCACCCTCGCGCTCGTCGTCCTCATCATCATCGTGGCCCTCGCGTTCGACTTCTTCAACGGGTTTCACGACGCCGCCAACTCCATCGCCACCGTCGTGTCCACCCGCGTGCTCTCTCCCTCGCAGGCCGTGATCTGGGCGGCCTTCTTCAACTTCGTGGCCGCCTTCACCTTCGGCGTCAGCGTGGCCAGGACCATCGGCAAGGGGGTCGTGGAGACGTCGGTGGTGGACCGGTGGGTGATCCTGGCGGGGCTCATCGGCGCGATCGTCTGGAACATCATCACGTGGTATCTGGGGCTTCCCACCAGCTCCTCCCACGCCCTCATCGGCGGGTTTGCGGGGGCGGCCGTAATGAAGGCCGGCTTCGGCTCCCTGATCTACTCGGGCCTGGCGAAGATCGTGGCCTTCATCGTGCTGTCCCCCCTCTTGGGGCTGGTCTTCGGCTTCGTCTTGATGGTGGCGGTGTACCGGATCTTTCGCGGCGCGCGGCCCTCGCGGGTGGATCGGCTGTTCCGCCGCCTGCAATTGCTCTCCGCGGCGGCGTACAGCCTGGGCCACGGCACCAATGACGCGCAGAAGACCATGGGCATCATCGCGATCCTCCTCTTCTCCACCGGCTACCTGGGGCCCGAGTTCTACGTGCCGTTCTGGGTCATCCTGGCCGCCCATGCGGCGATGGGTCTCGGCACCCTGGCAGGCGGCTGGCGCATCGTGAGGACCATGGGCATGCGGCTCACCAAGCTGCGGCCCGTCGGTGGTTTCTGCGCCGAGACGGCCGGCGCGCTGATGCTGATCGGCACGGCAATGGGCGGCATCCCGGTAAGCACCACGCACACCATCACCGGCTCCATCGTGGGGGTGGGCGCCACCCGGCGCCTCTCTGCGGTGCGCTGGGGGGTGGCGTTCCGGATCGTGTGGGCGTGGATCCTCACCATCCCCTTCTCCGCCCTCATCGCGGGCCTCGCCTGGCTGATCCTACCGCACTGACCGCGTCCGGCCTCCGTTGGCGAGACTTCTGCCCTGCCACCCTTCCGCTGCGGCGCGGCGAAGCGCGTAGGCCTTCCTGACGCCCGACCCGCATCTTCCACCCCCGAGAATTGACAACCGCCGGGGGGAGGAGATATCGTAACCGCCCACCCGGGAGCGCCACGCCTGCCCCTCCCGGCGCGTGGGACGCTCACGGTCAGCGAAGAAGGAGGCGGCCATGGCGAGCCGGCCCGCAGCAACCCCCGAAGCCGAGCAGCAGTTCTACGCCGAGATCGAGCGCAACCACCTGGCGGCGCTCTGGAACGTCAGCGCGCGGCTCATGCCGCGCGAGCCCACCCCCCGCATCCAGCCGTACCTCTGGCGCTGGAAGACCCTGCGCACCCTCTGCCTCCGCTCCGGCGAGCTGACGCCCATCGAAAAGGCGGAGCGCCGCGTGCTGGGCCTCATCAACCCCGGCCTGAAGGACAAGTATGCCGCCACCGAGACGCTCTGGGCGGCCGTGCAGTTGATCCTGCCGGGGGAGAACGCGCCGGCCCACCGCCACTCGGCCGCCGCCATCCGGTTCATCATCGAGGGGAGCGGGGCCTACACCACCGTGGAGGGCGACAAGTGCATCATGGACCGGGGCGACATGGTCCTCACCCCGGCGGGGCAATGGCACGACCACGGCAACGAGAGCCGGGAACCCATGATCTGGATGGACGGGCTGGACCTGCCCATCGTGCGCGACCTGGACGCGGTGTTCGTGGAACACTCCGACGTGAAGGTGCAGAAGGTCAGCAAGGTCTCCGGGGGGTCCGAGCGCCGCTTCGATCAGGCGGGCCTCGTGCCGGCCTGGGAGCCGCCCGCCGCGCCCGCTTCGCCCCTGCTGAACTACAAGTGGGCGAAGACCGAAGCCGCCCTACGCCGCCTGGCCCAGGTGGATGCCAGCCCCTTCGACGACGTGGCGCTGGAGTACGTGAACCCGACCACCGGCGGCCCGGTGCTCCCCACCCTGGCCTGCTGGATCCAGATCATCCGCCCCGGCGTGCACACCCGGGCGCACCGGCAGACCAGCAGCAGCGTATACCACGTCTTCGAGGGGCGC
>DASPOZ010000173.1:0-2444 GCA_035625755.1 Candidatus Sulfotelmatobacter sp. | reverse complement strand
CGTCCTTGAAGGCACACGCCAACCCCTTTCCGCGGCGCAGCCGACCGCTCGTGAGGCGGGAGGCGTTAGGCGTGAGGGGCGACTCAGGACACAGGACCAAGGACCCAGGACTAAGGGAGGTCCAGCCGATGGCCTGAGCGGTGCGGCGGAGGCCTTCGAGCAGGTCGCCATCCATGGGGGTTTCGCCCGCCACGTATTGCTCGCCGCGCGCCAACAGGTTCTTCAGGCGCAGCTCCACCGGGTCCATGCCCAGCCGCTCGGCGATCGTGTCCATCTGGCATTCGGCGGCCCAGGTGACCTGGGGGGTGCCGTAGCCGCGGTAGGCGCCGGCCGGCACGTTGTTCGTGAAGACGGCCCGCGAGTCCACCACTAGGTGGGGGATGCGGTAGGGGCCGGGGGCGCGGAAGCCGGACTTGTTGGCCACGCGGGGGCCGATGTCGGCATAGGCCCCCGTGTCCACCAGCACGTCGCAGACGCGGGCCAGCAGCGTGCCGTCCTTGCGCACGCCGGTCTTCACGCGGACGCGGGCGGCGTGGCGCGTGATGGTCTTGGCGCTCTCCTCCAGGGTGTTGGCCACGCGCACGGGCCGGCGAACGATGCGCGCGAGGGCCACCGCGATGGGTTCCAGCTTGGTGTAGCACTTGCCCCCGTAGGCCCCGCCGATGGGCGGCACGATCACCTGGACGTGGCTGAGCGGCACCCGGAAGAGCTCCGCCAGCTCCTTGCGCACGGGGAAGGGGTGCTGGGTGGAGGCCCACACCGTGATGCCCTCGGGGGTGACGCGGGCCACCGCCGTGTGCGGCTCCATGGCGTAGTGGAAGATGGCCGGCAGGCTGAACGTGTCTTCCACCACCAGGTCCGATTCGGCGAACGCCCGCGCCACGTCGCCCCGTTCGTAGTGATAGTGCTGGCAGATGTTGCGCTCGGGGACCGGCTTCAGGGTCATCAGGTCGCGGAAGTGGCCGGAGGTGCGCAGCGCCTCGTGCAGGACGGGGGCCCCGGGGGCGAGGGCGGCATCCAGCGTGGTGGCGGCGGGGAGCTCCTGCAGCTCCACGTCGAGCAGCACCACGGCGGCCTCGGCCTGGGCCTCGGTCTCGGCCACCACGGCGGCCACCGGCTCGCCGGCGTAGCGGACGCGGCCCACGGCCAGGATCGGCGTGTCCTTGTAGGCGGGGCCGTAGAGCGGCTCGCACCCGGCGAGGTCCGCCGCGGTCACCACGGCCAGCACGCCTGGGGACGCGAGGGCGGCATCCTTCCCGATGCGGCCGATGTGGGCGTGGGGGAGCGGCGAGCGCCACAGCTTGGCGTAGGCCATGCCCGGCAGGCGCAGGTCCGTGATGTACTGCGCCCGCCCCGTGACCTTCTCCACGGCGTCCACCCGCCGCGCCGGGGTGCCGACAATTTTCAAGGTGTCAAGGGGCATGTGATCGGCTTCCTGCAAAGGCGTCCCACTGTTCGGTTGTTCGACCGTTCGAGGTGCCGACCCGGAGGTCGGCCCCCGCGTTGATGGGGAGGTCAGCGGAGGGTGTTGAAGAAACCGGATTGTTCAACCTCGCGGAGGATGCGGAGGTCCATGTAATCCTCTGGTTTCGTGGCCTTCGCCTTGGGGGTTCCCAGGAAGTCCAGGACGGCCTGGATCCCCCGGGGCTCGAGGTGCAGCGGGGCATCCTCCAGCGCCGGGGCCGCGAGGGCCCAGGCCTGCTCGAGGAGTTCCGGGTCCGTGACCTTGGTGTACTGCTTGAGGATTTGCATGGCGAACGCCTTGTCGGTCTTGTAGCGGTGCACGCCCTCGGCGTAGCCCTTGATGAAGGCCCGCACCACCTCCGGGCGCTCCCGCAGGAACGCCCGGCTGGTGACGATGGCATCGTGCGGGAAGAACCCCAACTCGGCCGTGTTGATCAGCTCGCGGTAGCCCTCGCGCCGGGCGCGGACGTTGGTGGGCGGCGAGAGGGCCCCGCCCTTCACGCCGCCGCCCTTCATGGTGGCCAGGATCTCGGGGATGCCGCCCAGCTGGAGGATGGCCACGTCCCGGATCGGCTCCAGGCCCCAGTGGCGCAGGGCGAGGCGCGCGGAGAAATCGCTGCTGGCCCCGTAGCGGCTCACCCCGATGGCCTTACCCTTCAGGTCCTCGGGGCGCTGGATGTCCGGCGTGACCACGATGAAGAAGAGCGGCCGGTTCATGACGCCGGCCGCGAACACCAGATCCGCCCCGCCCAGCACGGCGTTCACCACCGCCTCGCCGCCCATCACCGCGATGGGCACGTCGCCCCCCAGCATGGCCTGGGCGATCTTGGTGGAGCTACCGATGTACACGAGGGAGGAATCGAGGCCCTGGCGCGCGAAGTAGCCGGCCTCCTGGGCCACCCACTGCCCGCCGAACAACCCCGAGATTGCCGCGTAGGCCGAGGTGAGCTTGGTCGCTGCCCTCGCGGGCGCCGGGGCCA
>DASPOZ010000172.1:0-5867 GCA_035625755.1 Candidatus Sulfotelmatobacter sp. | reverse complement strand
GGTTGTCGCCCAACCGCACCACCTCCTCCTGGGCCCGCGCCGCCGCGGGCACCAGGACGGCGAGGGCCAGGGGAACGATGGGGCCGAGGAGCCGCCAGCCCGTCAGCCGTCTCCGCGTCCCGCTCTCCATCGTATCCCCCCTCCCGTGGTGGCCCGCCGGCCGCCGGGCACGCCGCGCCTCGGTGGTGCGCGAGGATGTCACGGACGCTCGCCCCCGGTCAAGCGGTTTCGGGCGCGATAATGTCCTTGACGAGTTCGGGGTGCGCCGCCTAGAGTGACCACCGCTGCGCGGGGCCGGAGGCTTAGACGTTACGCTTCGTGCTTTGAGTGCCGGGCACGGATGGAGGCGATGGCCACCCGATTCTTCGGCGAGCGCGTGAAGCGGCGGGAGGACCCGCGGCTGTTGACCGGGGGGGGCCGCTACGTGTCAGACCTGGCCCCGGCCGGGGCCCTCCACGTGGCCGTCCTGCGCTCCCCCCACGCCCACGCGCGCGTGCGCCGCATGGACATTTCGGCGGCCCGGGCCGCCCGCGGCGTGGCGCTGGCGGTGGCCGCGGGTGATATGGGGCCGGCGGCCCGCCCCATGCCCCTCCTGATCCCCCACCCGAACCTCCGGGCCCGCATGCCCGGCGCCCTGGCGGGCGACCAGGTGCACTACGCGGGCGAACCCGTGGCCGCCGTGGTGGCGGCGGATCGCTACGCGGCCGAGGACGCCCTGGATCTCATCGCGGCGGAGTACGACGTGCTGCCCCCCGTGGTGGACCCGGTGGCGGCCCTGGAACCCGGCGCGCCCCTGGTGCACGAGGACCTGGGGTCCAACCTGGCGGCGCGCCTGGAGCAGGCCATCGGGGATGCGGAGGCGGCCTTCCGCCAGGCCGAGGTCGTGATCCGGGATCGGTTCAGCGTGACGCGGGGGGGCGGCGCCTCCATGGAGGGGCGGGCCGTCCTGGCCCAGTGGGACGCGCGGACGGGCCGGATGACCGTCTGGTCCTCCACCCAGGTGCCGCACATGGTGCGCCGGGTGGTGGCGGAGCTGCTGGAGGTGCCGGAGCACGACGTGCACGTGACCGCGCCGGACGTGGGCGGGGCCTTCGGCGCCAAGCTGGTCTGCTATCCGGAGGACGTGCTGGTGCCCTGGCTGGCGCGGCGGCTGGGGCGCCCGGTGCTCTGGGTGGAGGACCGGCTGGAGAATCTCCTCACCAGCGTCCAGGAGCGGGACCAGGTGCACGAGGCCGAGCTGGCCCTGCGGCGGGACGGGACGATCCTCGGCATGCGCGATCGGTTCGTGTGCGATGCGGGGGCCTACGTGCCCTGGGGGGTCGTGCTCCCCACCATCACGGCCACCACCGGCCTGGGGCCCTACAAGATCCCCCACTACCGGGTGGAGGTGCGCGTGGCCTACACGACCCGCGTCCCCACCTCGGTGATCCGGGGCGCGGGGCGGCCCCAGTCCACCTTCGTCATGGACCGCCTGGTGGACCGCGCGGCGCAGGCCCTGGGGCTGGACCCCGCGGAGATCCGCTTCAAGAACTTCATCCAGCCCCACGAGTTCCCCTATCGGGTGGGCCTCATCTTCCGGGACGGCTCGGAGATGACCTACGACAACGGGGACTACCCGGCGGGCCTCCGCATGGCGCTGGACATGGCGCAGTACCGGGCCTTCCGCGCCGAGCAGCGCGGGCTGTGGGGACAGGGACGGTACGTGGGTCTGGGCATCGCGACCTATGTGGAGGGCACGGGCATGGGGCCGTACGAGGGGGCCTCCATCCATGTGGACGCCAAGGGCAAGGTGCACGTGGCCACGGGGGCGTGCCCGCAGGGGCAGGGCCACGAGACGGTGCTGGCCCAGGTGGCGGCCGACGAGCTGGGCGTGACCCTGGAGGACGTCCGCGTGACCACGGGGGATACGGACGCCATCGGGTTCGGCATCGGCACCTTCGCCAGCCGCACGGCCATCGTGGCCTCGGCCGCCGTGGTGACGGCGGCGCGGCAGGTGCGGGATAAGGCCGCGGCCCTGGCCGCGCACCTGCTGGAGGCCGCGCGGGACGACGTGGTGTGGGACGGTGGGCGCTTCTTCGTGCGGGGCGCGCCGTCGCGCGCCCTCGGCCTGCCGGAGGTGGCCGCCTTCGCGGCCGGCCGCCCGGGCATGGCCCTGCCCCGTGGGGTGGAGGGGAGCCTCTACGCCACGCACTACTTCCACCCCCCGGGCCTCACGTACAGCAGCGGGGCCAACATCGCCATTGTGGAGGTGGACGCGGAGACCGGGCAGGTGCACATCCTCCGCTACGTGGTGGTGCACGATTGCGGGCGGATCATCAATCCGCTGCTGGTGGAGGGGCAGATCCACGGCGGCGTGGCCCACGGGCTGAGCACCACCTTCTTCGAACACCCCCGGTTCGATGGGGCGGGCACGCCCCTGGCCACCACGTTCATGGACTACCTGCTGCCCGCGGCCGCCGAGGTGCCGCCGCTGGAGATCGGGCACCTGGAGACGCCCAGCCCGCTGAACCCCGCCGGGGTGAAGGGGGCGGGGGAGAGCGGCACCATCCCCACGCCGGCCTCCATCGCCGCGGCCGTGGAGGACGCCCTCTCGCCCCTGGGCGTCCGCATCAACGAGCTGCCGTTGCCGCCGGAGCGCCTCCGCGCGCTCATCCTCGCGGCCGCGGGGGCAGGCCGCTGAAAAAGGCCCATCTGCGGCGTTGGCGCGCTCGCGCGCTCACTGCGGCGTACCCGGCGTACGCCTCATCGGCGCTTCGCGCGCCGCCTTGCATCTGGACCTTTTTGAGCAGCCTGCCCGAATTGATGTGCGGTCGGGTGACTTACACTGGATCCACCCTGGGACTCGAGGAGGGGGGGCGGGGATGAGCGCCTCGCCGGTGGAGGGCGTGTGGATCGGGGAGGGGCGGGGGACATATGGGAACGGGTACGGGAACGGGAACGAAGGGCCACCAGAGGGGAGACGAGATGATCTACGAGATGCGGACGTACATGCTGCGGGCGGGGGCGGTGCCGGAGTTCGAGAAGCGGTTCGCCGTCGCCATCCCGCACCGGGAGAAGTATTCGCCGCTGGCCGCCTTCTGGCACACGGAGATCGGGCCCCTGAACCAGGTGATCCACGTCTGGCCGTACGACGACCTCGTGGCCCGCGACCGGATCCGGGCCGAGGCCATGAAGGACCCGAACTGGCCGCCCAAGACCGGCGAGCTCATGGTGGCCCAGGAGTCCAAGATCCTGGTCCCGGCCCCCTTCAGCCCCCCGCTCGATCCACGCAGCGACGGACCCATCTACGAGATCCGGACCTACGACATCCAGCCGGGGATGATGCCGAAGATGATCGAGGCCTTCGCCGCGGCCGTCCCCAACCGGATCAGGCACTCACCCCTGGTGGGCGCGTTCTCGGCGGAATTCGGCGCCCTGAACCAGTGGGTGCACATCTGGGTCTACCGGAGCCTGGACGAGCGGATGCGGATCCGTGCCGAGGCCATGAAGGACCCCACCTGGCCGCCCAAGGCCAGCGAGATCGAGTGGCGGATGGAGAGCAAGGTTGTGCTGCCGGCCGCCTTCTCCAAACTGCGGTAGCAGGCCGCTGAAAAAGGCCCATCTGCGGCGTTGGCGCGCTCGCGCACTCCCTGCGGCGTACCCGGCGTACGCCTCAGTCGGCGCAGCGCGCGCCGCCTTGCACCTGGACCTTTTTGAGCGGCCTGCGCGACACAGGTGGCTCAGGCGGCTGCTGAAAAAGGCCCATCTGCGGCGTTGGCGCGCTCGCGCACTCCCTGCGGCGTACCCGGCGTACGCCTCAGTCGGCGCAGCGCGCGCCGCCTTGCATCTGGACCTTTTTGAGCAGCCTGCGCAGGAGTAGATTTGTCAGCGTGGCGGTAGCGCGCGTGAGGCAGGGAAGCGCGGGTGCGGGGGAGCAGGGGGGCAGAGGCGATGAACGCGGGGGAGGGGAGGCCGAAGGCGCTGGTGGATGCGGCGTGGGTGGCGGCCCACGCCGGGGATCCGAGCGTGCGCCTCATCGAGGTGGACATGGAGGGGACCCGCGGGTACGAGGGGGGGCACATCCCCGGGGCCCTCGGCTGGCACTGGAAGACGGTGCTCTGGGATCCCCTCCGGCGCGAGTTCCCGGACCCCGAGACGATGGCCGCGCGCCTGGGGGCGGCCGGCATCGGGAATGAGACCACCGTAGTGCTCTACGGGGAGCCCATCCAGTTCGGGACGTACGGCTGGTGGGCGCTGCGCTACTGCGGGCATCCGGACGTGCGCCTGCTGGACGGCGGTCGCACCCGCTGGCTGCGCGAGGGCCGGCCGCTCACCACGGAGGTCCCGGCCGTGGCGCCCGTCCGCTACGTGCCGGTGCCGCCCCGTCCGTCCCTGCGGGCGCTGCGCGAGGAGATCCTGGGGCGCCTGGGGGACCCGGGGACCGTGCTGTTCGACGTGCGGTCGCCCGAGGAGTACCGGGGCGAGCGGGTGGCCCCCCCCAACCGGCCCGACGACGGTGCCGAGCGCGCCGGGCGCATCCCCGGGGCCGTTCACCTGCACTTCCTGGACCTGCTGCGGGAGGACCAGACCTTCAAGGCTCCCGAGGAGATGCGGCGGCTGTGCGAGGCCAGGGGGGTCGTGCCCGAGAAAGAGATCATCGTGTACTGCCGCCTGAGCCACCGGGCCTCGCTGGCCAACTTCGCCCTCACGCAGATCCTGGGGTACCCGCGGGTCCGGAACTACGACGGCTCGTGGACGGAGTGGGGCAGCGTGGTGGGGGTGCCCATCGAGCGCTGAGCCGGGCGGCCCGCGGAGCCCTAGCAGGCCGCTGAAAAAGGCCCATCTGCGGCGTTGGCGCGCTCGGGCGCTCGCTGCGGCGTACCCGGCGTACGTCTCACTCGGCCCAGCGCGCGCCGCCTTGCATCTGGACCTTTTTGAGCGGCCTGCGCGAGACAGGTGGCTCAGGCGGCCGCTGAAAAAGGCCCATCTGCGGCGTTGGCGCGCTCGGGCGCTCCCTGCGGCGTACCCGGCGTACGTCTCACTCGGCCCAGCGCGCGCCGCCTTGCATCTGGACCTTTTTGAGCGGCCTGCGCGAAACAGGTGGCTCAGGCGGCCGCTGAAAAAGGCCCAGCGTCTCTCCCCGCCGCCGATAGGACGGCGGCGGGTGGGGCGTTGGCGCGCTCGGGCGCTCGCTGCGGCGTACCCGGCGTACGCCTCTGACCCACCTTCGGTGGGTACCCCCCCCAGCGCGCGCCGCCTTGCCTGGACCTTATTTGAGGCCTGGGGAAGAGCGGGTTTTTCAGCAACCTGTGAGAAGGTGAGCGGGGACGGGCCGGGGGTGCGGTTACGCTGAGGCCTTCGGGGGCCGCCCCTTGAGGGCGGCGGCCACGGCGTGGCTGATATCCTCCATGCGGTAGGGCTTGGCCACCACGCCGCTGACGCCCGAGGCCTGGAGGCGCTCCGGGTCGATCTGGTGGCCCCATCCGGTGACGAGGATCACGGGCAGGTCTGGGTGGAGGGCCCGGGCCTGGGCCGCCACATCCCATCCCGAGACTTCGGGCATCCCCAGGTCGGTGAAGAGCAGGTCCACGCTGTTACTCTGCAGGCGGGCCAGGGCCAGGTGCGGCTCCGTCACCGCCTCCACGGTGTGGCCCCCCATGCGCAGCATCTCCGCCAGCAGATCGGCCAGCATGCCCTCATCGTCCACCACCAGGATGCGGGCGGGGGCCGTGGGCGGGGGGGCGGCCTCCGGGGCCTGCGCCGTGGCCGCCGCGGCCACGGGCAGGCGCACGATCACCGTGGTCCCCACGCCCTCGCGGCTGTCGATGGCGATGGTCCCGCCGTGGCGGGAGACGATCCCGAACGCCACCGAGAGGCCCAGGCCCGAT
>DASPOZ010000171.1:0-10331 GCA_035625755.1 Candidatus Sulfotelmatobacter sp. | reverse complement strand
CACGCCGGGCGCGGCCAGCTCCCGACCACCGTGACGGGGTACAGCGGCCAGCGCGACATATGGTCCCTTGATATCGGGCCCTGGAGGGGGCCGAGGGCCCGCCATGGCCCATGAAGCCTCTACCAGCCGGCGGCGGTGCCTAAGCCACCGCCGCCGCGCGACTCCGGAGAACCTCTAGATCCACAACACCCAGGCGTCCTGCATGTTCTTCACGAGCCAGTCGCCGCCGGCTAGCTCCACCCACTCGTGCTTGTCGCGACCCGACGCACCGAAGTACTCCGCGCAGGGTGGGCAGACCCCGAACCAACCGCCTTTCTCCCGGATCTTGGTCATGAGCTGGAGGGCGTTACCGAACTTCTTGTAGATCGGCGACTCGATCCGCTCGGTCTTGGTCTTGTTGACGAGGTCGGCCCCCTCCAGAGTCATCCACACGTGGACCTTTCCCCAGCCCTTGTCCGCAACCACCTGCGCCATCAAGAGGCCGAAGATCGCGCGGTTCGGGTCGTTCCCCCCGTGGGTGATGACGAAGACGTACTTCCCCTTCTTGTCCGCTTGCGCCTCCGCCGGGCCTGCGAACATGGCGCTCAGGCCGGCGAGCCCCATGGCCGCGCCCAGCCCCTTCAGGAAGTCCCGCTTCCCTTCGCCCTCGCCCATGCCGTCGGGGATCATCTCTCGCGTGTCAGCCATGGCGCTCCCTCCTACTGGCTCCGAGCATTGCAGTGGACCTGGCACAATACGCAGGTGACGCTCGGCCAGCATGGGCCGTGGCCGTCCGGTCGGCTAGGCCCGCTTCAAGGCGACCTGAACCGGAACGTGACGAACGAGGGATTGGGTGAGGGGAGACCGGAGCAGGGTCTCTTCCCAAAGGGCCTGGAGGGCGTCCTCCTCGGCGTCGGCCTCCACGTAAAGGGTCCCCTCGACTCTCTTCAACCCGGGATGACCCTGCGCCTCGATGCCGAGAAACACCAGGATGTTGTCGGCCTGCGCCTTGAGAGAGACCTCAAGGTTATGGACGGCGATGCCCCGGCGGGACGCCCGCCACTGGAAGCCAACGGCAAGACACCCGCCGAGGGCCGCCAGCAGGTACTCCACGGCGCTGGGCGCGGGATCGCGGGTTTCGAAACTCGCCGGCTGGCCCACGTCGAACGCGTGATTGCGCACGAAGGCCTTGGCCTGCATGCCCTCGGTCCACCGCACGCGCGCCGTCCAGGCGAACGACCTGGCCCTCTCCAGGTCCGCCGTGAGCGCTTCGTCCGCCGCCTTCTTGCGGATGAAGTAGCTGGACGAGGCCCCCTCGCCCGGCCGCACGTCCAGCAGCGTGTGGCCCACCAGGCGGCACCACGCCGGCAGGTCCTCCTTGACGCTGGTTTCCCGGCTGCGGACTTCCAGCACGCCGCCCGCCAGGACCGGCCGCATCGCGTCGCGGATGATCAGCAGGAGGCCGCTGCCGCAGTCCAGGTCCCCGCCGTCGCACACGGCGTCCGCGGTCGGGACGTTCCCGCCGGCATCCATGGCTGGCCCACCGTGGTCCGGATCAGTACGTGATGCAGGGCTCACCGTTGCCGAGGAACTCCACCAGCTTCGCCCCGCCCACGATGGTCGCCCCCGGAACCAGGTTGTTCTCGTCCAGCTTGCGCCGCTTGAAGCACGGCGAGCAGACGAAGACCTTCCCGCCGGCCTTCACGAAGTTGTCCATCAGGTCCTTGAGGGGCGCGAACCCCTCCTCGCGGATGTCGTCGGCGTATCCCTTCTGGGACAGGTGGACCCCCTCCGTGCTCAGGAAGACCATCGTTTCCTTCTCGGACGCCACCGCCGCGTTGGCCACCACGAAGGCCACCGTCGCCTTGTCCCGGTTGTCCTTGGCATGCGTGAGGCTGACGCAGAATTTTCCCGCCATGGCTCAGCCCTCCTTTCGCCGGATCCAGTAGTCCGGATGTTCCGCCCGCAGCAGCGTGTGGCCCGTCAGCCGGCACCACGCCGGCATGTCCTCCGGGGCGCCGGGGTCGCGCGCCGTGACCTTCAGCACCGCCCCCGGGCCCACGGCCTGGAGGCGCCGGCGGAGTTCCAGCACCAGGTCACCGCAGCCCATGTCGCCGGCATCCCACTCGGCGTCGTGCCCCCCCGCTCCCGGAGATGCCACGGTTCCCTCGTCTCCCGCCGCCGACGGCGCGCCCGCCGCGGCCGGCCAGAGGCACCCCGGGGCCGCCGCCGCGTCGAACCCCTCCCGGCGGCTGGCCCATTCCCAGCCGGCCCGGTAGCACTCGTGACGATCGATGTAAGCGTAGAGGTGGTCCCGAAACTCCTCGCCCTCGCGTCCCAGCGCCGCCGCCAGACAGCCCACGCAGCGCGGAGCGTTCTTGAACCCCATGGCCAGGCTGATCACCGCCGCGTGGCCGCACAGGGCCGCCGCGCAGTCGGTGCACCGGGCGCCCTGCGCCCGCTCCAGGAACGACAGCACCCCCTCCGTGCGGAGGGATTCCGCCGAGCCCAGCGCATCATCCATGACGCATTCCCGCCATCGGCCAAGGGGCCGGGGGCGCGGGGATCCGCCTCAGGGCTCGCGATAGGTCAGCTTGCGCGTCCACCCGCTGCCTTCGGGCAGCACCTTCCCGTCCACCTCCACGTACGCCTTGGGCAGCGCGTTCACGGGCTCGCCATCCTGTTTCGGGCTCATGGTGAGGTCCCGGTTCCGCGACCAGACGACGCGCCGTTCGTCCAGGTTCCCGAAGTAGTAATCGACCTTGGCCGGGTCCTTGCCGAAGGTCCCGTCCGAGGCGGTCAGGCGCACCAGCCGCTCGTTCTCGGCGGTGATGGGATAGTCGCCCTCGTACAGGTCGGCCACCGCCACGTCGTGGTGCACCCAGCCCAGCCCGGGGGCGTAGAACTCAGCCCAGCAGTGGTAGCTCTGGTCCTGATCCTGGGCCCGCAGGTCCGGCTTCAGGAAGGAGCCGTACACGATCTGCGTGGGGATCCCCTTGGCCCGCGCCAGCGAGGCCCAGAGGGATTCGAAGTCCGTGCAGTTGCCGGTACGGAACTGCAGGCAGTAGGTGGTGCTCCCCACCGGCGAGGCCTTCTTGTTCTTCGGGTCCTTGACCCAGTAGTCCACGTTCTCCAGCACCCAGTCGTAGAGCTTCCGCGCCATGCGGACGGGGTTGGTCTCGTTCCCTACGATCTGGTCGGCGAGCTTGCGGATCTCGTCGTCGATCACCACGTACTTGTTGGCCTCGAGGTACTTGGCGAAGCGCTCCCGGTCCCCCGCCGTCAGGGGGCCGGCCTTGCCGGCATCCACGTGGTCGCGGATTTCCGACCGCGTGAGCCCAAACGTCTCCACCACGGCGATCTCCTGCTCCTTGGGATCCTGGACCTCCAGGTAGAGCACCCGGCTCCCCTCGGAATCTTGGGTGATCCGATAGGGGTAGGGGGCCTCGATCTTGAGGTCGCGCACCTGCTGCGCCGGGTCGTTGTCCTGGGGGAGGGCCAGCCAGGCGCGCAGCCGATGGGTTCCCGCGGGGACCTTGATCTTGACCTCGTTGCGCAGCTCGAAGGTGGCCTGACGGAGGGGCGGGTTGTCCTTTTTCTCGGGCTCGGCACCGGCGAATCCTGCCGCCAGGCCCAGCGCCAAGGCCAGACACGGGATCACCGCCAAGCGGGACAGGGAGAGGCTCCTCGACATCGCGGTCTCCTCCTTCCGTTGGGACCCGTCCGTGGGTTCGGGCGGGCGGGCGCACACGGCCCGGGGAAATGGGCCATTAGAATACCCGGAGTATTGCCGATAATACAAATCGAAAATACAAATGGATGGCCGAGGCGTTATCGGGGCGCAAGCCGGGCGTCTGCCCTCTTCCGGATATCCCCCGCCTGGGGTATAGTATCTTGTCCTCTAGGAGCGCATGCGATGCGCGCGGTCCCTCCATCACCAAGACGCGCCTGGATGCTGGCCGCGGGCCCGGCGGCCGTGGCCCTCCTGCTGGTGGCCGCCGTCTCCGCCCCGGCGGCGACCGACCCGTTCGAGGCCATGGAGGTCCAGCGGCCGGCGCGCCAGGTCGCGGCCCCGACGTTTCGCTTGAAGACGCCGGAGGGCAAGCCGCTGGCCCTGGAGGACGAACGGGGGAAGGTCGTCGCGTTCTACTTCTGGCGCACCTGGTGACCCTACTGCCGGCGGGAGTTGCCCGCCATGGTCAAGCTCGAGGCAGAGTTCCGGAGGGACGGCCTAGTGCTCCTGGGGATCACCAATGAATCGGCGAGCCTGGTCCACGGTTTCTTCAAGAAGGAGGGATACCAGTTCACCACCGTGCTGGACCCCCAGGACGACGTCTCGGACGAGTACCTGTTTTCCTCCACGCCCACCATCGTCTTCATCGGCCGCCGCGGCCAGGTGCTGGGCCGGGTGATCGGCGCCCGCAACTGGGACAGCGCCGACGGCCGCGCCTTCCTGCGCCACCTCCTGGCGCTTCCCTGAGGGCCGACGTATAAGGTCCTGCGAAACCGTGACAAGATGCTAAAAATCCGATTCGGGGCCAGGCTGCTCAAAAAGGTCCAGATGCAAGGCGGCGCGCGACGCGAGGCGCGAGGCGTACTGGGTCCGTACGTCGCAGCGGCGCGCGAGCGCGCCAACGCCGCAGATGGGCCTTTTTCAGCAGCCTGTTAAGATGAGCGTCGCGCTCGCCATCCTCCCCGACGGCCGCGAGCTGCAGGTGGCCCCCGGCACCTCGATCCTGCGCGCCGCCCACGCGGCCGGCATCGACATTACGGCCACGTGCGGCGGCAGGGGGCGCTGCACCTCGTGCCGGGTGAAGTTCGTCCGGGGCACCGTGCCCCCGCCCACCATCATGGACGAGCTACAGCTCGGGGACGACCTGGTGCGGGAGGGGTACCGTCTCTCCTGCCAGTGCAAGGTCACGGAGCCCGTCGCCGTGCAGGTGGCCCCCCCGCTGGATGAGCAGGCCTTCCAGATCCTGGGCGCGGACCGCCGGGTGCGGGACGTGGGGCGGGTCGCCATCGAGTCCGGGATCGCCAAGCAGGTGATCAAGGTCCGCCTCCCCCAGGAGGAGCGCCACCAGACCTCCGACGTGGAGGAGCTCCTGGCCGCCATCGGGCGCGCCCCCGAGGACATCCCCCACGAGATCCTCCGACAGCTCCCGGCCACCCTGCGGGACGCGGAGGGCGAGGTGAGCGTGGCCAGCTTCGGCCGCAGGGTCCTGGCCGTGGAGAAGGGCGACACGGCGGCCATGAAGTTCGGCCTCGCCGTGGACATCGGGACCACCAGCGTGGACACCGCGCTCATCGAGCTGGAGTCCGGCGAGCAGCTGGCCTCCGTCTCGAGCCTGAACCCCCAGGCCGTCTTCGGGGGCGACCTGATGTCGCGCATCGCCTTCGCCCAGTTCAACCCCGCCAACCTGAAGAAGCTCCAGACGCGGATCCTCGGGCTCCTGAACCAGCACGTGGAGCAGGTCGTGCGGGAGTCGGGCGTGCTGGCCAAGTGGATCTACAAGGTGGTGGTGGTGGGGAACACCTGCATGCACCACATCCTTCTGGGCATCGACCCCTCCTACGTGGGCCTGGCGCCCTACGCCCCGGTCATGCGGCACGCGCTGGTGCTCCCCGCCCGCGACCTCTTCCTCAAGGTGAACCCCGAGGCGCGCGTCTGCCTGCTGCCCATCGTGGCGGGCTTCGTGGGGGCGGACGCGGTGGCCGTGGCGCTGGCCACCCGGATCTACGAGAGCCCCGAGGTCCGCATCGCCGTGGACATCGGGACCAACGGCGAGGTCCTCTTGGGGTCGCAGGCGCGCCTGTGGGCGTGCTCGGCGCCCGCGGGGCCCGCCCTGGAGGGCGCCCAGATCCGGCACGGGATGCGCGGGGCGCTGGGCGCCATCGACCGGGTCCGGATCGAGGACGACGTGGCGGTCCACACCATCGGCGAGGCGGCGCCCCTCGGCATCTGCGGCTCCGGCATCATCGACGCCATCGCGGGCATGCTGGACGCGGGCATTCTCGATCGCACCGGGCTGATCCAGGTGGACGACCGAGACAGACTTCCCCCGCGCCTCCGCGAGCGCCTGACCATGCGCGGGGAGGAACGGCGGTTCATCCTGGCGCGGGCGGGCGAGGCGGGGGCGCCGGGCGAGATCGCCCTCACGCAGGACGACGTCCGCCAGGTGCAGCTGGCCAAGGGCGCCATCGCGTCCGGCGTGGCGATGCTCACGCGCATCGCCGGGATCCCGGGCGAGCGGGTGGCCGAGGTGATGCTGGCCGGCGGCTTCGGCAACTATGTCTCGATCCCGAGCGCCCTGCGGATCGGGCTCATCCCCCCGCTGCCCGCCGGGAAGATCCGCTACGTGGGCAACGCCGCCGCGCTGGGCGCCCAGCTCTGCCTGGTCTCGGAGCCCGAGCGCGGGCGCGCCGAGCGCATCGCCCGCAGCATCGAGCACGTCTCCCTGGCCGCCCACCCCGACTTCCAGGACATCTTCGTGGACTGCATGAACTTCCCGCTCCCCTGACGCGAACACCGGGTGAGGAGATCCAGGCGATGAAAGGGCGGGCGGCGATCTTCACGGAGAAGCTCAAGCCGTTCGAGTTCCGCGAGATGGAGGTGCCGGAGCCGGACCCGGACGGGCTGATCGTCCGGATCACCCTGGCCAACATCTGCGGGAGCGACGTGCACGCCTGGGAGGGGAAGACGCCGCGGAGCGGCCCCACCATCCTGGGGCACGAGATGACGGGGCGCGTGTTCCGCCTGGGCCGGAACGTGAAGACCGACGCGCTGGGCCGCCCCCTCCGGGAGGGCGACCGCATCGTGTACGCCTACTGGCACCCGTGCTTCCAGTGCCCGGACTGCCTGGGAGGCGAGCCGAACCTCTGCATCGTCAAGTCCGGCAGGGCGGGGCGGGACCGGAGCGACCAGTGGCCCTACTTCACCGGCGCCTACGCCGACTTCTTCTGCCTGCGCCGCGGCCACTACGCCCTGAAGGTCCCGGACACCCTCTCGGACGAGGCGGTGGCCCCCATCAACTGCGCCCTCGCCGAGGTGGTGTACGGGCTCCTGCAGGGCGGCGCCCAGGCGGGCGACCCCGTGGCGATTCAGGGGGCAGGTGGGCTCGGCATCTACGCCTGCGCCGTCGCCAAGGAGATGGGCGCCGGCCCCGTGGTGATCCTGGATCGGCTGCCGGACCGGCTCGAGACCGCCCAGCGCTTTGGGGCCGACCATTGCCTGAACGTGGACGAGTTCAAGACGCCAGAGGACCGCGCCGCGGCGGTTCGCGAGCTGACGGGCGGTGGGGCGAAGGTGGTCCTCGAGGTGGCGGGCTCCCCGGCCGTCATCAAGGAAGGCATCCTGATGCTGCGCCCCCGCGGCGCCTACATGATCATCGGCAACATCATGCCCGGCCAGACGGCCGAACTGGATCCCACCTGGCTCTACCTCGGCTCGAAGCGGATGGTCGGCGTGCGCGGCTACGAGCCCTGGGCCCTCCGCAAGTCCCTCGACCTCCTCGTCTCCGCCAAGGGAAAATACCCCTGGGACGACCTCCTCTCCCACAAGTTCCCCTTCGAAGATCTGACCACCGCCTTCCAGCTCAGCTACGACCGCAAGGTCCGCCGCGCCGCCATCCTGATCAACGCCTCCTGACAACCGCCCGCTCCCCCTGACCCGCCCTCCCAAGCTCCCCGCCGCCCGCGCCGCCTTTGCAGATTCGAGGATGTCCAAATGCCCTTCCTCTGCTATACTTCAGCGACTTTCAAGGGGGATCCGCGGCAGGCTGCTCAAAAAGGCCCAGGTGCAAGGCGGCGCGCGATGGGCCGAGTGAGGCGTACGCCGGGTACGCCGCAGCGAGCGCCCGAGCGCGCCAACGCCGCAGATGGGCCTTTTTCAGCAGCCTGTGAGGTGGCGATTTTTGGGATGAAATTCGGCGAGGCTTACGGCCAGGGGAAGTTCGGGCTCTCCTTCGAAATCTTTCCGCCCAAGACCCCGGCGGGGGAGGGGGCGCTGTTCCGCGCCGTGGAGGCGCTGGCGGCCTTCCGCCCCTCCTTCATCACGTGCACCTATGGGGCCGGCGGCTCCACCCGCGAGAAGACCCTCGAACTCAGCGTCGCCATTCGCGACCGGTTCGGCGTCAGCACCGCTGCCCACCTCACCTGCGTCGGCTCATCCCTTGACGATCTGCGCGCCTTCCTGGCCAAGGCCGCGGCCCAGCGCGTGGAGAACATCGTGGCCTTGCGCGGCGATCCGCCCCAGGGGGAGACCCGCTTCATTCCCGTGCCCGGTGCGCCGGGGCACGCCAACGAGCTGGTGGAGCTGGTCCGCCGCGAGTTCCCTCAGTTCGCCATCGCCGTGGCCGGCTACCCCGAGACCCACCACGAGGCGCCCAGCCCCGAAGCGGACCTGGCCAACCTCAAGCGCAAGGTCGAGGCCGGAGCGGACGTGGTCTTTACGCAGCTCTTTTACGCGAACAAGGACTTCTTCGCCTTCCGCCGCAGGTATCAGGAGGCGGGGATCCGGGTGCCCCTGGTCCCCGGGATCCTGCCCATCATCGACTACAAGCAGGTCCAGCGCATCACGGCCCTGTGCGGCGCCAAGCTGCCGCCGGCCCTTGTGGCCGAGCTGGAGGCCAGACGTGATGATCCCGAGGCCGAGCTGGAGATCGGCGTGGCCCACGCCATCCGCCAGTGCCGCGAGCTGCTGGACGCCGGCGCGCCCGGCCTGCATTTCTACGTCCTGAACAAGGCCGCCGCGCCCGCGCGCATCCTTCAGGCCCTCCCCCTGCCCCCCCGCTAACAGGCTGCTGAAAAAGGCCCATCTGGGCGTTGGCGCGCTCGCGCGCTCGCTGCGGCGTACATCCCAGTACGCCTCGCTCGGCGCTTCGCGCGCCGCCTTGCACCTGGACCTTTTTGAGCAGCCTGCGGAAGAGCGAGCTTTTCAGCGACCTGTCCGGCTCGGCGCCGCAGTGGCCTCGGGCCCGGCGCGGGAAACCACACGGCGGACCGCCCGAAACCGGGGCCGGGGGATTGTTTGCGCAGCCTGCGTGAGTCCTGCGTCAGGAGTTCGGCGCTGAATCGTACCTATTCCTGTTCCCGGCAACGTTCCTCTGAATGCGGAAGGTGGCGCAGTGGGGACCGAAGGGTGGGCCTTGGGGTGGGCGGGAGGGCGGGGAAGGGAGCGGCCGACGGGTTACTCCACCACCAGATTCGTGGTGGTCTTGGTCACGCCGGGCACAGCCTGGACCTTGTCCACGATGGTCCAGAGCATCCCCAGCTCCGGGGCTTCCACCAGGGCGATGGCGTCGAACTGTCCCGTGATCACATCGCTCCGCGTCACATACGGGAAAGTTCGGACGGCCGCGGTGACCTCCTCGCTGCGGGCTTTCTCCGTCCCGATGAAGATGTACGCGCGTACCATCGGCTGCTGCCTTTCTTCCAGATCCCGGGCGAACAGTGCCGCCCCAGCGGGCCTCCAGGGCGGGACGTCTTTGCGGAAGGGGCGACCGGGCTGCGGCCGGGGCGGGTGGTTGGCGACGCGAAACGGTCCGGCCCGACGAAACTCACCGTGAAAGGGAACGGGGCGGGGACCCTCCCAGTGAGGTGCGTCCGGCCCCGCAGGGACGAAGCTTCACTGGGCGGAAGGCCGGGCCGGGAGCCTCAACTCGCGGAGGATGCCGTTGAAGTAATCGGACACACGTTCCTCCTGGAAGTCCACGTAGGAGGAGCCGTAGTACCAGCGGTTCCCGGCCAGGCGGGTGGGGGTGCCCTGGAGGCTCAGCACCTCGTCCTTGGTGAGCCCCTTGGCGAGGTAGGTGGGCCGGGAGGTGGGGAGGGCCGCCTGAATCCTCACCTTCAACTCGCCGTGGATGCTGTTGTAGAAGTTCACCACGCGGCTATTGCGGAAATCCACGTAGGAGGAGCCGTACCACCACCGGTTCTCCTGGATCTCGCGGGGCGGCCCCATCACGGCCATCACGTCGTCCTCGGTGGAGCCGAGGCTAAAGGCATCCTTCTTGGGTGGACTGGGGCGGGCGGCGGACGCCGATGCGGGCGCGATGCCCACCGCCTGCGCCGCCGCCTGGGGCGCCGCATCGCGCGAGCCCGAGGGTGCGCCCCGGATGTCCCGCGGGATCGTGGCCAGGAACAGGAGGGCCACCAGGGCCACGCCCACCATGAACCGTTCCACCCACAGCCGTCCCTGATCCACCACCGCTTGCGCCGCCGGCCAGAGGGGCGCGGCCGCCGCGTGCGGGGCCGCCGGGGCCGAAGGCGGCTGGGGCCCGGGCGGCAGGGCGAGGGGCATCGGGATCCGCCCCAGGCCCGTCATCGGGAGGCCGCAGATGTGCGGAGAACCGTCC